>DATDZK010000025.1:0-10132 GCA_035288725.1 Candidatus Nanoarchaeia archaeon
TCTGTCCAGATGCTTGAGAAAGCTAAGGTCAATCATCGTAATAATTTTTTAATGACTTCATCCTCGCGCAGGTTATTCCTCTCTGCTTCAAAGCTGAGTATTATGCGGTGTCTTAGTACAGGCAGCGCAACAGCGTTCACATCTTCTTTGCTTACATACTTCCTTCCTGAAAGGAGCGCGTGCGCCTTTGCAGCAAGAATCAACCCGATAGATGCGCGGGGGCTCGCTCCTACCTCAATTAACTCTTTCTTGTTCCTGGAAGAATTTACAATTTCTACAACGTATTTTTTAAGGTCATTTGCAACAGGCACTTCTCTTACAAGCTCCTGCATTGCAAATAGGTGCTCTCTTTTCAGCAACGGTCCAAGCTTTGGCAGCTCTGCCCCTTCGGTAAAGCGGTTAATAATCTCAATTTCTTCTGCAAAGCTCGGGTAGTCTGTTTTCACCTTGAACAAGAATCTATCGGATTGGGCCGTGGGCAAGTAGTTAACTCCTTCCTGTTCAATTGGGTTCTGTGTTGCCAGAACAAAGAACGGCTGCTCAAGCTTGATGGTCTGTTTTCCAATTGTGATTTGCCGTTCTTGCATTGCTTCGAGAAGTGCTGATTGTGTTCGTGGCACTGCGCGGTTGATTTCATCAAACAACACCACATTTGCAAATATTGGTCCAGGCTCGAAGCGGAATTCCTTTTTTCCTGCGCGTTCCTCTAAGATATGCGTCCCGATGATGTCTGAGGGCATGAGGTCAGGTGTTCCCTGGATGCGGGAAAATTTCAAGTCCATCAGTTGCGCCAGGGTTTTCACGCTCAAGGTCTTTGCCAGCCCGGGAGCGCCTTCAATCAGCACATGGTTGTCTGTAATGATTGCAATGACCATCTCCTTGATTACCTGGTCCTGGCCTACAACAATTTTCCCAACTTCCTTGAAAAGCTTGCTTGTAAACTGCTGCACTTCCTCAATGGTCTTCATGTTCACCTTGTAATTTGGCTGAAATATTTCTTTACTATCTCTTCATCATCCTTTGCTAATTTCTTCTCAACGTACGCACTGTCAGATATTGCTTTTAAATCTTCCTCTGAAGGATAGCGTCCCTGGAAGTTCATTCTCTGCGCTTCTTTCTCCTTGCTTAAGTCCAAGTTTCCTTCTGCAGTGTCCAGGCCAAGGTCAAGCTCCTCGCTGCCATAATCTATGATGCTTTCTTCCCCGTAAATGTCTTCAGTGCCTTCTTGGAACGTGATGTTCAGGTCCTTCACAAATATTCCTTCCCCGTTGAATTTGTCCTGGATATTATCAAGAAAGACATTGACATCAAAGAAATTCACGCCCAAAGCCCCAATAAGGACAATGCCAAAAGCAAAAATTCCAATTGCCCCCATCTTTACAGTGTTTGTGAACGGCTGCAGAAACATGCTTGTCTTTATCAGTTTCATCTCGCTCAGCACTTCAGCCTGCAATTGCCTGACAATCATGTTGTCCTTGTGCACATTGTCAGCAGCAGTCCTTAATTTTTCCTTGAGAATCGGAACTCGCTGCTCAACTTCCTGGTACTTCAATGAAGTAATGCGCTTGCGCAAAAAGAATGCTGCATATATTATAACAGGAGCGATTGCATAATACCATGGCAATGCAATCAGGATGCATGCAAGATAGCTTGCCAAGAACACAAGCAAGATGTCAATCAGGCTGTTGAACAATTTAGAGAGAAGAATTGCCCTTCTTAATTCAGCTAGTGCAGACTCAATTGGTTTCATTGGCTCTCCAAGTCATCGATGCGCTTGCGCAGCTTCGCATTGTCGCTCTGCAGCTTTTTGTTTTCCTGCTCAAGCTTTGCAATCCTGTCATTCAGCACTGCAATGGTATCCTGCAGGTCTTCGTTCTTTTCCTTCTCTGCATTTAGCTGCCCCCGCACGTCGCTGTACTGGCTTTCAAGATCTTCCTTTCCTGCTTCTGTCACAACCAGCCGTGCTGTATTTTCCAGCAGCTCGCCTTCCTTTTTTGTAATGGTTTCATAAGCCTGGTTTAGCTCTCCTAGTTTGGTCTGGAATACATCGTTTAGGCCCTGGAATTTTTCATAATAGAATATAGTCAGCCCCACAATTATAAGGACGCATACTGCAACAAGCACAACAAAGCTGATGCTTGTGTCCTTCTGGATGAACTGCCCTTTGAATCCTTTATGGATGTGCTTAATATCATCCTTCACATGAATGCTTGTTTTAGGCGCTGCCTGCTTCTCGTATATCTGCTCAAGCTTTTTTTCATACGCCTCCAGCTTCTTGAGCTTTCGCTGGATAAGGAATTTTCTGATGGGATTCATGTCTTTCCCTGCATTAAGGGCTGGCAATTTATAATCTTATCTGTGCAATGCTGCCAGGTTTCTTTTCTTGTTCTCAAATGCCTTTCTTATGAATATGTCAAGCAGGAAAAGGATTAATGCAGCAAGCAAAGGCACCCATCTGTAGTACTGTTTTTCATCCACAGGCTGCTTGCTTTGTCTTACTACAGCCTCTGCAATCTCCTTCACCTGTTCTGAAGTAAATACTTGCCCGCCAGTTGCTTCTGCAATCTCTGGCAAGGCAGGATTCATGCCCACAGCTTCAAATTCCCTGGGATAATTGACAGCATAGGTTGCTCCAAGCAGCTTGAATATGCCTGCGGATTCAGGAACAAAGCTTGCCTGGTAAATGTTTTCATCTGTCCTGTAGAAAGATAGCCCTTCAGATTGCGGGGCAGCAGGCTGCTTCACTGTAGCAAATGTATGCTCCCCTACATGCGCGTCCTCAACCTTTACAAATCTCTCCACATTGCGTTCAGGGTCGCCTATAACCCAGTTAATTATGCGGGTCATCAGCAGCGAGTCTTCCCCGAAATACATATTGGATGAATAAGCAGAGCCATCATCTCCCATTAATGCAGCAATTCTTCCCAGGCCATATCGCCATACAGCCAGCATTGGCTCTCCTGAGTCAAGAGTCGCAAGCAATTTGCCTGTGGACTTAGGCAGTGCCTGGTTGTAGCCGTGGACTTTTGGGCTGGTGTCCAGGTCGCTTGTAATAAAATGGTACTTGTCCAGGATAACAACTGGAAACTCCTTCCTGTTCTCGGTATTTTTCTTTGGATCTCCGAAGATAATGTTGATGCGCTGCTGAGCTTCATTTCCCCTGAAGTAAATCCCCCCTCCCTGGTCAGCCATCATGCGCAGATATTTCTCTCCATACAGGCTGAATTTTGCAATCTCCTCTTCTTTCTCTGCACGGAGGTCTCCTACACTTATGACATACACCTTGATGCCCTTGTCGTTCGCCTGCTTCACCAATGATGCTGAAAATCCAAATCCCCCGGACTTTCCGTCAGAAATAAGCAGGATGTTCTTCCCCCCTTGCGCAGCCTCCAGCATATCAATCGCCTTTTGCAGGCCAGAAGGGATGTAGGTATCTCCAAGATCAATAAGGCTTTTCACCTTTTTCACAAGCTCATCGCGCTTTGGCCCTAGTTGGGTAATTTCAGATACAACATACGGCTTTGTATTGAATGCGACAAGCCCAACGCTGCTCTGGTCGTTTATGTTGTCAATAGCGCTTAGTGCCAGCGCCTTTTCCACATCCTCTGCTGATCCCCGTCCATATGCCTCTGCAGTGCTTTTCGAGATGTCAATGGTGATTGCAATGTTAATCTTTTCTCCTGCAGGCTCTGCTGACCCCACAGTGACAGGAAGTATTGATTCGAAGATGCTTCCCTTGTAGTTTCCTTTCTCATAGGCATGGTCCCCTCCCAAAACAAGCAGCCCGTTTCCTTCAGTAACAAAGTCACGCAAGATGTTCATGGAATTATCAAGCACAGGTGCAGGCTGGTCGTCAAGAATGATTGCAAGAGATTCTCCAGGGGCAGAAATTTCTGGATTGATCTGTACATCATACATCTTCTGGCTAAGCTGCACCAGGGGCGCATCAGGATTGCTTGTCACAATAAGCACTTTTGGCTTTGGAATGACCTTGATGACCTTGTAATGCTTGTTGTTCTGGCTGAAGTAATCAATATCATCAATGGTTGCAGTCAGCGTGTGGTAGCCTTGCATGAATACTCTTGATATTTCAAACTCTGTTTCCTTGGTTATTTCATCTACAATTGCTTCATCATCAAGTGTGATTATTACATGCCTTCCCTTCTCTGGATTTGTGGCAATTATCCTTATCTTGAACATGCTTTCCACTTCAGCGCTGACTTTATCAGGCCCGATAATGGTTACAGCTGCGTCATTCTCAACAGGCATCAGCTGCAATGTGTTTATTGTTGCATTTATTTTAGCTGCATGCAGTGATATGTCTCCTAGCGATGTTCCAAGATTTGCATTGCCGTCGCTTACCAGCAAAAAGCTTCCTCCAGTCTTCATGTGCTCCAGCATCCCATCCCCAATAGGGGAGTAGTCTCCTGATGCAATCTCAACATGGTGCACTTCAATAAGGTCTTTAAGTTGCTGCTCAAGTTTGCTTGCCGCGCTTGAATCAAATACCTGCATCGAGCTTGAATTGTCCACAAGGATTACAACAGAAGGGTCTCCCTGCGCAAGGTCCTGCCTGTGTGTATATGGCGAGCTTAATGCAGCAAGCACCAGGAGAAACAGCATGGTCCTCAGCAAGATAAAAGTGAACCTGCTAAACCTCGGCAGGTAAGGAATATGCATAATGTTGGCGCGCACAAAAATTGCCAGGAATAGGACCAGCGGCACAATCAGCAAGATTGCCCATGGATATTCAAACGAAAGCGATGCAAAAGGCAGGATTGTCATAGATCACCCCGCAGCTTCACTACGATTGTCTCGAGGAACAGGAAAAGCAGGATTGCTAAGATGAGGTAAGTTTCCAGCTCAACTTCAACTTCTTCTTTGACAGGCGCGAGCTCAATCCTTTCCCTTCCAGAGGTTTCATTCATCCCGCCATTGATATTGGACTCGGCATCACTAAGCAGATTGGCTGCATACTCCTGGCCTTGGATGTTGTAAATGCCTGTTTCTTCCAGGTATAGTACTCGTGTTGTGAATGTTTGTCTGCTTGGAGTTTCAACAAGCGCATCTTGCTCAAACGTAAGAATCTCTCCTGTGCGCAGGTTTAGCTGCGTGACATCTTGCTGGTTAGTGAGAAACTGGACAGCGCGTTTCCAGAACAATGGATATCCGGTGCTTAACTTGAAGTCAGAAGTTTCGTCCAGTATACCATAATACAGGCTTTTGCCTTTGCCAAGAACCTTTAATGCAAGCACGCTGTTGTTGTCCACGCTTGCCAAGCTGATGCTGTCCTCTTGCAAGATGCCTGCATAGTATCCTTGCGCCCCTCCAAAGTCAATGTCTTTCGTAAGCCGGTTTAGGGTGTCAACAGTGATCACTCCGTCTTCCTTGAATTTTTGCAGCCCCACAGGATGCATCTCCTCAAAATTAATAGATCTGATATTCTTGTCAGCATACAAAACAGCCCCGGCTCCGTCTTCTACAGCCTGTTGAACAGAGGCTATGCTTCCCGTGATTATTTTTTTCTGGTCAACTCCCTGGAACATGTAGATGTCATATGTTGCATCTGGGAATATTGGCGGCTCAAAAGTCTTTACATCAACGCGAGGCAATGCTGCCAGTGCGCTCTGCAGAAATAATGAGGGAGCATTGCTGATCAAGGCAATGCGTATGGTCTTTTCTTCTGGCCCTATTATATAGGCAACATTGTCAGCAGCGAAGTCGTCTTTATCAGCCAGGATTATCTTGCTGGTTCCTGTAGGCGTTGCAAAAGTGATTGTTTCTGTAGATAGTGCAGGAACTTGGAGCTGTTTCTCTCCTTTGGAAAGCTGCAGTGTTATGGTATGAGCAGTGCGGTCATAATTCTTTACTGTAACAGCAGTCTGCTCCTCAGTTGACTGAACATCAATGATGCCGAAATTTGCTGCATTTTCTCCCTTCACATCGATTAAGTCTACAGTAATTCCCTTGCTCTTCAGTATGTCTGCAGCTACATTTGGAGATATCCCTTCTGTGTTGATAAGGTCGCTCAGGACTACTACTCTTCCTTTCTGCTCCTTCAGTAGGTCTCCTGCAAGCAAGATTGCCTCGCCAATTTTAGATCTTGTTTCTGTTGGCTTCAAGGCATTGAGATAGTCAGCAGTCTCTCTGCTGTTCTTGTGCTTGGCACCAATTGCAGAGCTTCCCTTCACGACAACAATTGTATTGTCGTCAGCAAGCAGCTCCTTTGCCCCGTCAATAGCGCGCTCAAATCTTGTATCGCCATTTCCAACTTGGGAGCTTGCGCTTGCGTCAATGACGAAAACAAGTGTGTCAGAGACAACATCAAGCTGAGCTCGGAGAAAAGGCGCTGTCAGTGCAGTTGCCAGAAAAAGTATTGTGAATAACTGTATCCAGAATATCCAGTCAAATCTGAAGAACCTGAAGAATGAATGCTGCTTGTCCACGCTTCTTGCCTTCATGAAGAACATCAGGCTGGGAATTTCCATTGATTTTGGCTTTGGCCTGATAAGGTAAAGAATCAAAAATGGCATCAAGGCAAGAAACGCATATGCTCCTAGACTGTTTGCAATGCCCAACGGAAACGCCATGGCAGCTGTTCAAGAAAGTAGATTTATATAATTGTCGCATAAAGAGGCTTTGCACAATAAATAGTTCTAGTTGCGTGTGATTGTTATTTTCGCACATTTAATAAATTCTGGGTTTATTCCTAGTTCGTACATCTCCTGGATGAGGACGCAGATGTTGTGGCATAATGCCTTGCACAGTATTTCGTTAAACTGTCCTGTCTCTGAGCGGCTGTTGAGTGCTTGTCCAAACTTTCTCTTAATCATATGAAACACTGTCTCTGCGTTGCTTCTTTTGTGATAATGTTGCAGGAACTCTTCGTTGTGCTCGTCGAAGTATTTTTTCATTCGCATCCAGACGTACGAGCCTTTCGCCTTCCCTGTATAATTTTTTTAAAAAACAATGTAAGGAACGGCTCCTAGTCGCGAGGCAGCTTCCATGTTGTCTCGTGAAAGGTAGCCTTTGTCTGCTGATATTTCCTTCATCTCGAACGTTTTTGACGTAATCTTGATGAGTTCTTGGAATTCTGGAGAGTCCGCATAATAGCCTGGCGTGACTTCAATAGCAGCAATAATATTCGTCTTTACTCCTGAGGTGACATGCGCCTTCTTGTAAATCCTTTTCTTGCTGTTGCTAGCTGCCCGCACGTTAAACGTGCTGAAGCCTGAAGCATCAATAGTAAAGTCCTGCTCTACTTCCCAAAATAAGCCCTTAAGACGCAGCAGAACAGTAGCTCCTTCAAGTCCTTAAAAGGACGACCCTTACCCTGAACAGGCAACTTAATCTCAATAAGTGTATCAAGAAGCTCAACCAAAATATCCTGAAATAGTGTAAACTCATTCGTTTGGCTCAGATTATACGCCTTCCAGTCTTGAGGATATACTCTATTTTTCATATCGTTGTAAAGATATGAATTACTATATAAACGTATCGTTGTAACGATATGAAATAGAAAGATTTATATATAACGTTCAAGCGATATGTAGAATCATGATTCATATCTTTTGGAAGATATAAAAAAGAGGATTAAAAATGGCAGAAACAACATTGCTTGATGTTAATTTATTACAGGAATTACAAAAAGATAACCCTTGGTGGAAAAATAATAAAATACCTGAAGACTGGGACAAGCCATTTTACCGATCAGACTTCTATAAATATATTACTCAACTAGATTCTAAGGATATCCAAGTAATTATCGGTCCAAGAAGAGTCGGTAAAACCATACTTTTATATCAGCTTATGAAATATTTAATGATCACACAAAAGATTGAAGGAAAAAATATTATATATCTAGATTTATCAAAACCTTATATTGCATTCAATATAGGGGGTATATTGCCTTGCTTAAAAGTTTATCAAGAAAATATTCTAAAAAGGGACTTCGCTGATCTTAAAAAAGAAGAAAGAATATATATCTTTGTTGACGAAATACAGAAAGAAAAAGATTGGGCAGTGAATCTTGAATCACTTAGAAGTAGGAGACTACCAATAACTTTTTTTGTAACAGGTTCTTCAGGCACGGAAATTGACAAAAAAGCATCCGAAAGCCTTGTCGGCAGAGCAAATTTTAGGTATATCTTGCCATTGAAATTCAAAGATATTGTCAGAAAAGAACTTGGTTACAATGAAACTAAACTTGAAGAAATAAAAGAACTATGTGATGTCTTTGAAAAAGCAGTTAAAACAAAAGATGTAAAACTGCTTTATGACTATATACTAAAAGAGTTAATAACCACTACTTTAACATCAACTTTTCAAATAAAATCAAAAGACATATTGGGTCATTACCTCCTTAAGGGTGGGTATCCTGAGTTCTATGAAGAATATCGTGAAGAACATTGGAATGTCATGTCAAAAAGGATGAGGGATGATTATTTTGAGAGGATTATTTCACGAGACATTGTTGAAGTATTTAATGTGAATAAACCAGAGATTATAAGAAAACTTTACCTTCTTATTGCATTTGATACATCTAACGTAGCTAACTTTGCGAACTATGCAAGAATAATAGACACTCGACAAAACACCATTGTAGACTACTTTGCTTATTTGCATAGATCATTTTTAATAACTTCATCCGAAAAATATTATCTTAAACATAGGCCCAGAGGAGAACAAAAAAAAGTTTATGTTGCTGATGTGGGAATGCGAAATGCGGTACTAGGTGTTACAAAACATGATCTTGGATCACATAAATCACAACTAGGACAACTAGCAGAAACAATAGTACATGGACATTGTATGAGGCTAAAGTATCGAATACACCCAACTAATAACTTCATATTGAACTATTGGCGGGCTAAAAACCAAAAAGAAATTGATATAGTAATGGACTTAGGTGATACACTCTTACCAATTGAAGTAAAATACACTGAGTCTATAAACTCTGAAGACAAAAACAATCTCAAACAATATTTAATAGAACACAAAAAAAAGGCAGGATTCGGAATACTGGTCACCAAAGACGAAATATTCCTTGATAACAATATCATAGGAATACCATTATGGTTATTCTTACTCATATGTTAAAGAATAAGGTTCAATCATTCTTCAAAAGTAATGTTCCTAATCCTTCAAAAATAAACAAAATTTATTCCTGAATATATTCTACACTAGTATAAAAATTAATGTGTAGTTTTCTTTATGTTCTTTTTTTCCTTTCTGAAATACTTTTCAACAAGTGATGTGCTGCTTCCTCATAGGTCTTTCCAGATTTTATACTATTGCACAACAAACAAGAGGTTTTAAGATTGTCTTTTGTATTCTTCCCACCTTTACTTTGTGGAATCAAATGGTCGAGCGTTGCATTATCTTTTGTAACTTCTTCTCCACAATAATCACATTTCCACTTATCTCTTTCAAAAAGCTCTTGTCTTTTGATTGGATCATTAAAGTAATCATATTCTTTACTTTGTGTTTTTATTGTCATTTTCTCTTTTACTAGAGGTATTTGTCTTGGTGGTAATATTGTGTATAAAGTGCCTTCTCTATTGACATCTCCTATTTTAAGAACTCCTTTCTTTTCTAATGAGTTTATAATCTTTGAAATGTGTGCATAATTCGTATTTATGCAGTTGCAATTGTTCGCTTTCCAACTCTAATGGTATTCTGACCGTTTTCAAGAATAGATGTTTCATAAGGTGTCAAATCAGGTAACAAATAATCTACAAATTCTTTGATTATTTCAGTTGCATCAATACTATCCATATACAAATTAAATCTAATTAGTCTTTATATTAATATGCAAGACAGGTAATTATTGTGCGGAACGAGTTTTCAAGGTTTTAACGAGGATTTATTGTGCAAAGCCGCATAAAGAAAAAGATGCGATCTGTTTGGTGGATGAATCCCAGGCCTTATTATAGCATTCCGCGGATTCTCTCAATATGCTCTGCAATTCTCAGCCCGTTTTCTGTCAAGCGGATAGTCTTGATTCTTCCCTGCTTTTCAAAGCTCACAAGGTTGGATCTCTGCATGTCTTGCAGGATCTTCACAACATGCGAATATGTGCAGTCAACTTCTTTTGCTAATATTGAGCCATATCTGTTTTTCTGGCTGCCTT
>DATDZK010000026.1:0-3449 GCA_035288725.1 Candidatus Nanoarchaeia archaeon
GGAGTTTGCTGAGACATTCACTATAACCACTATTGATGTTGTGGTGCCATTGCTTATGGTCAGGTTTGCCCCATCTGGCGGGGTTAAGATTGTCACTACAGGAATTGCAGCTTCAACAACTGCAGATACCATGTAGGCGCCAGATATCATTAACATCAAAACTAAAAGAATACGGAACACAGATTTTACATTCATAGAGTCCACCTCATTAGCATTTGAAATCCTTAATTTTAAGTTTACAATACCAAACTGCTGCCTATTTATAAACCTTTCGTCCATACTTTGTTTATAAACAAGGTCCAGACCAATTTTCCATTTACGGAAGCATCATCTCCTGCTCTTTCAGATATATCTTGATAAACTCTATAGTAATTGCAAGAATCAGCGGGCCAATGATAACTCCTATCAACCCAAATGCAGTCAACCCGCCAAGAACTCCAAGAAGGACAATAACAGGGTGAACCTTGCCTTTCATGCCTATGAGCTTTGGCCTGATTATGTTATCAATAGTGCTGATAATCAAGACCCCATAGATCAGCAAGCCAATGCCATTCACATTGTCGCCACCAATAACCTTGAGAATTGCAGCTGGAAGCCAGACCAGCCATGGACCGAGCACTGGCAGCATCGCCAACAGCATCATGACCAGCCCAAGCAGGATGAAAGAATCAACACCAAATACCCAAAGCCCTACCATCCCAACCAGTCCCTGGATGAATGCTGTGACAACAATGCCATACAAGACAGCATACACCACCTGATCAAACTGCTGCGCCATTCTCTCCTTGTAATGCGGCCTGAGGGGAAGCCAGCCTTTCACTGTCGCAATGAATTCCTTGCCTTCCTTGAACATGTAATACATGACAAAAATCATGATAAATCCTGCAAGTATTTTTGAAGGCAATGACAAGATGAAGTTTGATGTTGAATTTGCAATATACAAAGAGAGCTTGTTCAACACTTCCTTAAGGTAAAACTCGAAATTAACATTGTTTCCAAAAATCATAGAAACCCGGGAAAGAAGGTCCTGGTCGCCAAACTGATTAACCTCATGAAAGAACTTCACAGACTCGTTAATCAGGGCATTTGCTGCGAAAATAGCAGGCACCAATGTGAGGACTACAAGGAGAACTGACAATGCCAATGCTGCCAAGGAGCGATTTCTGAGATACTTGTGAATCCAGTGATAGATTGGGTAGAATATATAGGCCAAGATCATGGCACTCAAGATGGCTATCAAATAGCCTCGCAAGATATAAACCGAGACTGCAAGGACAGCCAAAAAGCAGAGCAAGAAAAAATATCTAGAATGCTTCACCTGGTTGTCATCTTCCATATGCATGAATGATGCCTTTAACTCTTATAAATGTTGTGGGTTCACTTTGGAATAAAAGAAAAAGGTTTATTAAGACTTCATTCTACTAAAACATTATGCAAAGAAAAAGAGGTGCGTTAGATCTTTCTATGAATACGATTGTGGTAATTGTGATTGGCATAACAATTCTGACTCTAGGATTGCGCTGGATTTATGGCGTCTTTGGAGACATTGAGCAGAGCAGGGGGCAGATCAGCGCAGCCATGGATGAGCAAATCCGCGAACTTTTTGGAGAGAGCGATGATCCAATTAACTTGCTGACTGCTTCAAAGACAATCAAGCAGGGGGAATCTTTTGATTTGGGAGTAGGAATAAAGAACACAATGCCTGAGCGGCATACTTTTGTGTATACCATTACTGCTGACCAAACTCCCTCAAATGTGCAGGCTACAACTGTGAAAAGCTGGTTTGTCAGCGGGGAAGGGCAGGCATTTCCACTAGACTCCGGAGAGATCCATCCAGAGATTGTCTCAATTGACATTCCAAAAAGAAACGCGCCTTTGGGAACATACAGGGTCACAATAGCATTAAGGTGCACTGACAATTGCGGCTTGACAGAAATCAGGCCATTCGTATTCAGGGTGCAATAATTTAAATAACCACTTTCTTGATTCCTTGCATGTTTACTGCATTTGACCTGCGCTATATTGCAAGAGAACTTCAGGATCCTTTAGTTGGGGCTATATTTGACAAGGCATACCAAACAAGCGCCAGATCATTTTTATTCCAGTTCCACAAAAGCGGGCAAGGCAAGCAGCTGCTGATGGTGCATATTGGAGAGGCGCTGTACCTGACGCATGAAAAGAAAACAATGGAAAGAAATTCAAGCTTTGCAATGTTCCTGCGAAAGCACCTTGAGCAAAGCAGGGTTGTTTCACTGGAGCAGAAAGGATTTGAGCGCATTGCTGAGATTACTTTTTCCAACGGCCTTGTTCTGGTTATTGAAGTGTTCAGCAAAGGAAACATTGCATTGCTTGAGAACGGGAAAATTCTTGCATGCTTTGAGGAGCAGGCATGGAGGGACAGGACTGTAAAGAAAGGGGTTGCATACCAGTACCCGCCATTGAAGCATGACCCGTTTACGCTGGATACTCCAGAATTTCAGGAGATTCTCCAGAGCAGCAAGAAGGAGAGCGTTGTGCAATCTTTGGCAGTTGACTTTGGATTGTCTGGAAGATATGCTGAGGAAGTGTGCATGCGAGCAGGCGTGCCAAAGAAGAAAAAAAGCATTGATGTGCCGAAATTGCTGAAGCAGATCCGTGCACTAGGCGTGCAGGAGATCAAGGCAAACATTGTGAGATTTGGAGACCAGCTTGCTGTAAACCCGATTGAGATGCTGATATATGAGAATGCGCAGAAAGAACTGTTTCCAAGCTTTAACCAGGCCCTGGAATTTTGCTATAGCCAAGGTGAAGAGGAAGAGAGAAAAGCAGCAAGCAGGGAAAAAACTGAGGACCTTGCTGGGAAGCAGCGCGAGCAGCTTGCAGAGCTGGAGAAAAAAGCTGTGCTGTACAAGGAGCTTGGAGACCTGATCTATACGCACTATGCAGATTTGGAACCTTTGCTGGAAGAGGTAAAGAAGAAAAACTGGAATGTAAAAAATAATCTGATCAAGGAGCTGCGCAAGCCTGAACGAAAAGTGATTGTTACACTTGACGGAAAGGATGCTGCACTGGACATCACCAAGAACATGGTGCAGAACGCTACATTCTACTATGACATTGCAAAAAAATCCAAAAGAAAAATTCCGAATGCGAGAGCAGTTCTTCAGGCAACATTGAAAAAAGCAGAAATAAAAGAACATAAAAAAGCTGCGCAGAAGCTGCACAGAAAAAAGGCATGGTATGAGAAATTCAGATGGTTCAAAACAAGCGAAGGAAAGCTTGTAATTGGGGGGAGGGATGCAACGACAAACGACATTATTGTAAAAAAACACCTGGATACTGATGACATTGTTTTTCATACTGAATCGCCAGGAAGCCCATTTGTTGTAATCAAGGCAGAAGGAAAAGCAATATCTGAAGAAGAAAAAGCTGAAGCTGCGCAGTTTTGCGCTACAAACAGCAAGGCATGG
>DATDZK010000027.1:0-4528 GCA_035288725.1 Candidatus Nanoarchaeia archaeon
GTCATAGATGATGTTCTGCCAGGTAATTTCATCCTTGTCCACTAGCATGTGGAATATCTGGTCCTGCATAGGCCTTTCCTAGGAAACCAGCTATTTAAAGCATTGGTGGGATATATGTCACTATTACATAATAGTAGCTAAACCGAAAGATTTAAATATTAGAAAATTCCTAGGAATATCATCACCTCTTTTTTCCCAGCAAGACATCCGCAAGGGTGTCTTGCCAGGGTTATAATCACATGAGATGCAAATTATTAAAGTGAATTCCGCAAACTGTTAACATAACCATCATTGTATCAGAGACTGGAAAAGAAGAAATAAAATTTAATGATCCACTTGACAAATTAAAAAGCCTCACGGGATTAGAAAAAAGATTATTCACTTTGGGTGCTGATGTTGTGCGGATAGATAGATTTAAAGGCCAAACTTGGTATCAAGCACATTATAAGAAAGATTCAGATCTTGCATTTCCTGATAGTAATAAAATAAACCATAATCTAAGTTACCATCATGATGACAAGGTTAGTGAATTTGTCACATGATTGGATTGAAGTCTAAACAAAAAAGCTTAAAAACCTATATTTTGTTCTCTCTATCATGCCTCAAATTGTTCCCTGCAAGCAGTGCGGAATCAGGACTCCTTATACAGACCTGAAGCCCAATGCCCAAGGCGTCTGGATCTGCCAGAATTGCACGCGCAAGGAGCAGAAAGCAGGGCTTGCCAAGTCAGCAGAGCCGCAGGCAATATCAGCAGGCAAGCCAGTTATCATGCAGTCAAAGCAGGTGAATGACTACAGGTACAAATGCGAAGCCTGCAATTATGACGTGAATTCAACAAAGGACTTGGCAGGGAAGATGTGCCCATACTGCGGTCAGAAAGGATCATTAAAGCCAAAGAAAACCTCCTCTGACATCATCAATGAAGTGGCAGACTGGACAGTGCAATAACATGGGAAAAATCAAGCCAACAACAGTCAAGCGCGTAGGAAAGAAGTTATTCCAGACCTATCCAGGAAAGTTCACAACAAATTTTGAGGAAAACAAGAAGCTCATTGCAGAAACTGTTGAATACAAGTCCAAGAAGCTGAGAAACGTGCTTGCAGGATACATGGTCAAGCTGGCAAAGACAGCAGCAGAAGGATCTTCTGCCCAGGCAAAGAAATTGGACATGCAGTAAAAACATGCAAAACAATTACGCAAAGTGCAGAAGAAACTATGAGCGTGCGCTTGAGAGAATGCATGAGCAGGTAATGAAACTTTCGCATCTGGAGTCAGTTATCCGTTCTTCCATGCTGGGATATTTTGATCAGGATGAAATTCGCAGCTGGCTGCATGAGTGCAAGAGGCTGTTGCAAAGAATTGATCAGTATCAGACCAATCTCAGCTTCAGGAACAATCCCCAGTTCCAGGACTTATACTTAAAATTCAAGAGCCTTGGACCCATAGTCAGAAGGGAAAAGGAAACATTACAGGGTTATTTGGTGCGATCTATCCCCTGTTGAAAATATTCTTTGTTAAGTCTGCAATTTTTCTGGTGTCATGGCTTGTTGCACGGTTCAAGTCAGTTCCAGCAGCAGGCTTGGGCTTCATTGTGACAGACTGCAACAGCTCCTCGCGCACATCTCTGGTGATTTCTTTTTTCTCAAAGTTCTCAACAGGCCTGTGAATTCGCGCTGGCATGCTGCTGCCATTAGGATTGGCTAATTGTGAAAGAAGATTCATCGCCTCTACTTGTTTTTCCCATGTTATAATAAGTTTTTCCGCCAGTGAAATCACCTCTTGAAGAAACTGAATGCCCCAGCTTATTTATAAGTGTTTCTAAAAAATTTCTCAGGAATGATACAGTGATTTTTTCTGCTTTCCGCTCGCTTCATAGCCTGAAGAAGTGTCAGAGCCGCCCAAAAGATATTCAGAACTGCCAAAAGAGCTGCCTTCTGCTGGTGCAATTCCGCTTAAGTATGCAGAATCTCCTTTATCGCTTTGTGGCATCGGGTTGTATTTTCCATCATCGCCTTTCTCCTTTGCATCCTTTGCTATGTTCGCTCCATACTCGGTTGCAAATCTTTCAAATGCCGCTGCCTCATGCGCCTGCTGCGGAGTGAATCCCTCATGGACTTTTCCGCACGTGCAGTCAAACACTGCAGTGTTGATATTGCCTTCGTATTTGCCTGAGGAAAATGAGCCAATTTGGGTCTGCTGCTTGTCAAGCGAGTCAGTCTGAGTTTCTTCAAAGAATTGCGCAGGATCTTGCTGGAATCTTTGCTGTTCGTCCAGCCTGAATTCCTCATTCCCAATTCTGACTCCAATGACATGGTGCTTTCCAGGCTCATTTTTAGCATGCTCCTGGAATTCCTTGCTTGCCTCTGCTGCTTTTAATACTGTTACAGCCTCGACTTTCTTCAGGTCCTTGTCCTTTATCAGGGATTCTAGTGTTCCTTCAAGCGCTTTGAGTGTGCTTCTGAGTGTTCGCATCCTTCGCTCATCTCCTTCAGTTCTGGGGGCTTGCATCCCTCATAGTATCTGTCAACTTCTTCATACATCTCGCTAAACAATTCCTTGCCTCTTTGCTTGTCCTGGTAGTCCCGCAATGCAGCATGAAACGCTCCTGTAACAGTTTCAACCAGGTGCTCTTCTTCATTCTTGGCATTTTCCTGCACTGCCCTGCTGGTAATTTTTACTGCATCCAGCATTTTCTTGCCTTCAGCCAGGGAAGCAACAGCTTGCTGCAACAGTTTTGGAATTTTGACAGTTTCGCTGCTGAAGTGCAAGGCTGCAATTTTCCCTGCCTTGAATGTAATGCTCGCCTTCACAGTATACTGCATCCCGTGCCCGCGGTATGTGGATGTTCCTTCAGCTTGCAATGATTTAGCAGCAGCCACCGCATCCTCCACTGCTGCATGATCCGCTGCATTCTTTTCCCGCATGCTGATTGGGAGCAACAATCTGGAATCCTGATGCCTGCTTGCCTTCAATATGGTCTAACTTGGCGCCATGCACCAACGAAAAAGATGCAGGATCAACAGCAATCATGATGCCTTCGTATTTATAGGCAACATCATTGCTTTCTGCCGCATGCACTAACATAAACCTATATTGGTTGCCGCAGCACCCTCCCCGTTCTGCATGGATTCTTAAAATTTGCTTGTCAGGCTGCTCCTTTATTGCTGCTTTGATTTTTTGCACTGCTGCTTTCGTAACAATCATCTGAAAAGTAGCTTTAAATTGAATTGTGTTATCCAATCGAGCCAAAACTTCCTGCTTTTCTTCTCTGGAGAGTTCTGCCTTTGCCATCAGTGCTTGTAAGGTTAGTGACTGGTTGGTATGGCATCCATAGCATGGAATTCCGTACTCAAGCAGGATATCTGCTAACCAAGGAACATGTTTTGGATACCTGGCAAAAATCTCTCCCAAGGTCATATCTTTTGGGATTGTAGACTGAACTGTTTTCATGATATAAGCCAGCAAAAAATGATTTTTAAGGCTTGTGAATTCATGCCTTTTCAAACTCCTTCTTCAGCAATAAAGCATCTCCTTCAATGTTAGGCGTCTCTGCAATCACTATTCCTTTGATGTTGAATTCCTTCCAGGTCTTCACAATCTCCCTCCATTTCAAGTCACTTTCCTGCAGGTTTGTATGGCTCCTCTCGCCTTTCTCTGTGTAGTTCACGCCAGCAATCTGGATGTGCATGTCATTCAAAATTGCCTTTCCCAGCCCTTTCTCTAATTGCACAAGCAGCTCTCGAAACGCATCATAGGAATTCCTTCCCTTTCCTCCAACTCTGGCATGATAGTGCGCATAGTCAATGCAAGGCATTACCATGTCAATTTCCTGGCTTAGCTGGATTATTTCATGCAAGTCTCCAAACTGCGTGGGCTTTCCTGTCAGCTCGGGCCGTATCCAGATCTTCACTCCAGCTTCCTTCACTTTATTTACTACTTTTTTCAATTGCTCCTTGACTGTAGCGTAAACTCTCTTCGCATCTTGCTTCATGTAAAAAGCAGGATGAAAAGCAATGCTCACTCCGCCGCACAATCCAGTTATGATTGCAGAATTTGCAAGCAGGTGGACGCTCATGCTCAGTTTCTTGGCATCCTGCGCATTCAAGTTCAGGTAATAGGGGCTATGGCTGCTCAGGACAATTCCCTCTTTCTCAGCGTGCGATTTTATTGCTGAGCTCTGCTCTTTCTTTACAAACACACTATGCACAAATTCAAGCTCCATTGCATCCAGTCCCAGATTCTTGACTTGCGTAATCCCATTGACTGTATTTCTCTGCTCTGTAGAATGGGGAATTCCAGCAGTGCCAAATAGCAAGCGTTGCATGTCAGAGAATAGAACTTAAGGCCTTCAAAAATGCTTCGATATCTGCTTTCGTGGTGTATCTGGAAATGCTTATTCTCAATGATCCTCGAATTGCCTTGTCATTCAGTTTTATCGCTTTCAGGATATGGCTTGGCCTTGGATCCCTGGTGCTGCATGTTGCTCCAGTGCTAACGCAGATGTCCTTCTTGCTTAATGCCAATACTA
>DATDZK010000028.1:0-7418 GCA_035288725.1 Candidatus Nanoarchaeia archaeon
ACAGCTTTGAGCTTACAGGAACAAGCAATCCGCAGGGAAAGATGCAGGCGTCCAAGATATGCGCTGAGGCAGTGTATGACTACCAGTTTACAAAGTCCACATCTGTTGAATTCAAGGAGAAGGCTGCTGCATTAAATGCTCCAAGCACTTCGCAGCCTGCCAAACAAACAACCTCGCAATCTACGTCTATGGGGGGATCTTTTTGAGGAAGATAATCCTTGCCATGGCATTTTTTCTTATTTTCATTAGCGGATGCTCATTGCTGCCATTTTCAAAATCAGGAATACAGGAGGGAAGCGTTTCTGGAAAGAGAGGAGTGATCATGCAGTTCCTGGCAGACCAGCCTCCGAAAGCAGTGCAGGAAAATGAAAATTTCTTCCTTGGCCTGAAAATTGATAATTACCTGCCTGCTGCCACGCCTGTGCAGCTTGAGATTGTTCCTAGCCTGCAGATTCCAGGACAGAGCCAGAGGATTGACCAGAGCTTCATGGTGCAGATGGATGCAGCTGTGGCTGAAGATGACAAGGTCTTGCATTCTGGGGTAATCCAGAGCCCGCAGGACAAACTGGATGCTGGAGGCAATCTGCATTTAGGGCCTTACTTCTATACCCTTCCATATTCTGATGAGGAAATGCAGTTCTTTGCAGAGTACAGCTATCCTGTTGAGGCAATGATAAAAGGAAGGGTTTGCAGCGCAGATCCAAGCTTAGCAAGTAGGCCTTCATGCCCTGGGGAAAGGCTGAGCGAGAGCAGCTTTGAAGGGCCTGCAAGAGTGCTGCCCATTACAGTGAGCAAGGTTGAGAAAAAGCCGCAGTCATTTTCAAGGAATACATACCAGCTAGCGCTTGACTTTTATCTTGAGGACAAAGGAAGCGGGAACATTACCACAAGCATAACATTCATGCCTGAGATTGAAGGGAAAATTCCAATGAAGTGCAAGCAAGACCCACTTTACGGAACAGACCCCACTGGATTCAGCATAAGGGAATTTGCCACTGGATATGCAGCAGCGCCAGCGACAGGAGCAATGCAAGTGCAGCTAAAAGATGGCAAGGCAAAGGTTCACTGCACTTCTGATTTGCCAAGCAGAGAGCAAGAAGGAAATAATTCTGGCGGGTCTAAAGCAGGCAGCAGGCTGGATGCTGCTGGAGAAATACTGGACAGGGAACTGAGCATGTCCCTGGCATATGTTTACAGAGTGCAGCTTAGAAGCCAAAAGATGAATATTGTGAATGTGGATGAATAATGTTATCTTCTAGTAGTAACGTTCATAAGCTTTATATACGAGTATTACTATTATAGCTGCATGAAAACATATTATTTAGCAACTGACAACAGGGCGATGCGATTAGCGTACAGGCTGGATGACCTAGTTAAGGAAGGCTCGGTTGTTTTGGGAAGGAAAAGGGAGTCAGATATTAAAGTTCCGGACATAGAAGAAGTGCGCGAGAGATTCAAGCAGGAATTATTGGCTAATCCAGACGGACCATATTCTGCAGATTTTAAAGATTTTCTTAATGTCTCAAGAAAACATGCGCTAATGTCAAGAACTGGAGAAGGGTGGACGATTCAGGACTTAGGAAGCACAAATGGAACATATGTAAATGGAAGAAATATCGGCAGGGAGAAGCGCCAATTAAGGGAAGGGGACAGGATTACACTTGGCAATCCTTCAAATGTGACTAAAAGAGCGAATCTTGTTGAATTTCTGTATAAAGGGGCAAGGAAAATGTCTGCTGATGATGTAGATTGGGAGCCTCCAGATCTTCCTGAAGTTCTTTAGCTACAGCCTCTAGCGTGTGTAAAAAGCTTTATAAACAATAAGAAGCCTGAAAGTGCTATGCAAAAGAGGTTGGTAATTTTAGTTCCATTTCTCTTGTTACTAGCAGGCTGCGCTGGGCTGATTGGCGGAGCAGGCACACCTGGGCAAAATGAAGGGGCTTTTGCAGGAGGAACGCAGGCATTGCAACTGGGATTCCTGGAAGGGGAGCCTCCTGAAAAAGTCCTGGACAATGGGCAGGAGACATTCATGATCACATTATTACTGAGGAATGAGGGGGAGCATACAATTCCGAAAGGAAAGATCCTTGCAACATTAAGCGGGGCAAGCAGGGAGGCATTCAACCTGAAAAGCCTGACTGTGAAGAGCGATTTTGACTTAGAGAAAAAAGCAAAAAGCAGGGACCAGGTGACGCAGGGAGGGCAGGAAGAGCTGAGCTTTGGAGTGGCGAAATACAAGCCAGACCTGCCTGCTGACTTCGGGCTTGACCTGAGGGCAGATGTGTGCTATGACTACCAGACTGAGGCTGTTACATCAATTTGCCTGAAGAAGAATGCATTTGCAAGGGCAGATGTGAATGACAACTGCGCCTTGGACAATCCCAGCCCGCCTGTTGAGAATTCCGGCGGGCCATTGCAAGTGAGCAGTGTGAAGCAAAGGCCGACAGGCGCTAACAAGATCAGATTAAGCTTTGATGTCAGCAACAAGGGAGTTGGAGCAGTTTATCCGCCTGGAACATTTGCCAGCCAATGCGGCGGAAGCCAGGAAACTGAGCAGCAGCAGGACTCGCTGCAGGTGTCCCTGACAAGCACTGGAAACAAATATCCAATTGCATGCAGCAAGTTTGCAAATGGCAACCATGGAACTGTCAGGCTAGTGAACGGGGTAAAAACAATTAACTGCGAGATTGACACTTCCGGGCTGCAGGATTCGAGCTTCACTGACTTCCTGATTATCAAGATGAAGTACATGTACAGGGATGCTGTGAGCGTGCCGCTGACAATTGAGAACTCTGACTTCTGAGCCAATAACAAGTTTTATATACTAGTATTATCATGTTAATACTATAATATTATCGTGATAATATAACATGGTTGAAAGAGAATTTTATGACAGAAAAAATGAACTCGAAATGCTTAGAAATAAGCATGCCCAGCTAGATTCTGGTGAAATGCTAGTTTTATATGGCAGGAGAAGAGTCGGCAAGACTGAACTAGTAAAGCAATTTTTAAAAAATGTCCCAAAAAGCTTCTATTTTTATGTTGAGCTAGCAGAAAGGAAGAGCCTCTTAGATTCCCTTTCCAGATCTGTTAAGGAGCAACTTAATGATAATGTAGTCTTTAGCGATTTTTATGAGTTCTTAAGCTATATCGACAAAAAAGTTGCTGATGAAAGCCTTGTTTTAGTTATTGACGAATTTCAGAGATTTTTAAATGTTGCTCCAGAATTTATGACCCACTTGCAAAATTACTGGGATTCTAAATTGAAAAACAGGAAAATTCTGATCCTCTTATTGGGGTCGTCCATTGGCATGATCCATAAGGTAATGAACAGCCAAGCTGGAGCTCTTTATGGCAGGGCCAGCAAGATAAAAATCTCGCCATTTCGGTATTCTGATTTTAGATTAATATTCAAAGAATTAAGTGAGGAAGAGAAAGTCATCACTTATTCTGTCTTTGGAGGCACACCTTACTATCTTGAAAAGGTTAAGAAAGTGAATGGGGATATCCATAATAAGATTTTTGAACTCATCTTAAAAAATGGCGCTTCCTTGCTAGAAGAGCCCAAAAACTTGCTGGAATACGAAAATGTCAGGGTTCATGCAAAGTATAATTCCATACTACAAGCCTCGTCTTTTGGCAAAGAAACCCTTAAGGAAATTGATGATTTTACCAAGATTGGAATTCAGGCTATGCCTGCTTACATCAACAGACTTGACGAACTTTTAGATCTTCTTGGCAGAAAAGACCCTGTCCTTGGAAAGGAAAGATTGGGGAGATACTGCATAAAAGATAATTTCTTTAGGTTTTGGTATAAATTTATTTTTCCTAATCAAACAACTATTAGCCTTGGCAATACAAAATTAGTTGCGGGCTACATAAAAGAGAATCTCAATGGATACATTGGCCGAGTCTTTGAAGACATCATTAAGGAACTACTTGTAATTTATAATACCAAAGCAATAAAGGGCTTAAACGTAAACTTTGAAAATATCGGCTCTTGGTGGGATAGGAATGGGAATGAGATTGATATACTGGCATACAACCTAAAGGAAAAAAATTTCTTAATTGGAGAAGTTAAATGGACAAATAAGCCCCTTGACTTAGAGGTAGTAGAAGATGTTTATAGAAAATCAAAATTCATTAATTATAGTGGAGAACATAAAATTCTTTTCGCATCAAAATCTGGATTTACTCCAAGAGCATTAAAGAAAATAGAAGAGATAAATGGAACCCACTTAGATCTTAAAGAAATTGAAGAATTATTTAACATGATACATTAAAAGTAGATATCATTTTTTCTTCCGAAGCTAGCGTGCCGCTGACAATTGAGAATTCTGACTTCTGAGAAAACCAAAGCGATAAATTTACAAATAAGATTATTCTTACTATTCTTACGGTGAATAAAATGACCATTGATGTAACAAAAATGACCTCCAGAGGACAAGTAGTCATCCCTCAAGAGATTAGAAAGGAAGTTCATGCCAAAGAGGGAGAAAAGTTTCTGGTTTATGCCATTGATGAAGGAATCATTCTCAAGAAGGTTGGGGGTTTAGTCCCGGAAATACTGTTGACAGCTTTGAGAAGTCATTTCAGTCTATCTGGAGAACTGCCAAAAAAAGAAAATTAACTCAAGTCGATGTTATAAAAGAAATTTCTGATTACAGAAAAGAGAAACATGCTCAACGCTGTCCTTGATGTGGACATTCTTATTTCAGCAACACTCTGGAAGGGTAATTCTTATCAAATACTTCATGCAGCAAAGGAAGGAAAGGTTCAGCTCACGACTTCCTTAGAAATATTACAAGAATTTATTGAAGTTATCTCTCGGCCAAAATTTGGTTTGACTCAACAGCAAGTGGAGGGAGCTGTCAAGCAGATTATTACCATTAGTGCCATTATTGAGCCAGCTATGAAGATTCATCCTTCACGCGATTCTGATGATGATAAATTTCTTGCATGCGGGGCTTCTGGAAAGGGTGATTATATTGTTTCTGAAGATAATGACATCCTTGTTTTAAGGAATCAATTTCCTATTCCCATTATCTCAGCAAAGGAAATGATTTCCATTCTAAAAAATGAATATCCTGAAGGCTTATAAATTCGCTTTCTTTTGGCAGTTTCATGCTAAAGGGGGACTTTCACATCCATGGAAGGTATGCTCAGGCTTGCAGCAAGACTACCACGCTTTCTGATCTTGAAAGAAATGCGCGCATCAAAGGACTTGACATTTTAGGCACAGGAGACTGCCTGCATCCTAAATGGTTCCAGCACATTACTGAGAGTTTAGAAGAGGATGAGCAGGGCGTGCTCTGGAGCCAAACAAAATTCCCATTCATTTGGCAAACTGAAGTGAGCTTGATGTACAGCCAAGGCGGAAAGGGAAGGAGGATACATTATGTTATCTTATTTCCAAATAAAGATGTTGTTCTCCAGGTGCGTGACATGTTCCTAAAACGAGGAAGATTGGACTATGATGGCAGGCCCATCTTTGGCATGAGCAGCATTGAGCTTATTGAGAATCTCATGCAGATCAGCAGGAATATTGAGATGATACCTGGGCATCATTTCACAAGTTGGTTTGGGTTGCATGGCAGCAAATCAGGTTTTAATTCTGTACATGAGTGCTTTCAGGAGAAAAGCAGACTTATTCATGCTGTTGAAACAGGAATGAGCTCTGATCCAGAAATGAACCGGAGAATCTCTTCTTTGGATGGTTATCAACTTGTCAGCTTTTCAGACAATCATTCGGCACATCCTTGGAGACTGGGAAGAGAAGCCACACTGCTTGACACAAAGACCGATTATCAGGAGATTCTACATACGATCCGAACTGGAGAAAAATTAATTGGCACTATAGAAAATCCGCCTGAATATGGCAAGTACCATGTTGACGGGCACAGGAACTGCAATGCTGTCTTCAATTCTGTTGCAGAAACTAAAAAAGCCAATGGAATCTGCCCGAAATGCAACAAAGAATTGACGATTGGCGTGGCATACAGAGTAGAAGAGCTTGCTGACAGAAGCGTTGAGGAAGGCAAAAAGCTGGCTCACCAGAAGCAAGTGCATCGCTTGATTCCGTTGCACGAATTGATTTGCGGGATTTATGACATCAAGCTGCTTGCTTCCAAAAAAGTAAATGAGATTTACCAGCAGCTTATCAAGAGATTTGGCAGTGAATTCAACATATTGATGGAAGCAGAGCGGAAGGCATTGGAAGAGGTAGTGCATCCCAAGCTTGCGGACCTTATCCTGAAGAATCGCGAAGGCAATCTCAGACTGGAAGCAGGTTATGACGGGGTATATGGAAGGATCTTATTGAGCAAAGAGGAGATGCTTGCTGAGACAAAGCAGAAAAAGCTGGGCGAATTTTAGATGCATGCTATTTGTAATCTTCAGTATATCTTAAAATGTATCCTTTGCCTTTTCCTTTTGCCTTAAGCCTAATCTCTGGCCAAGCCTTTCCAAGAAGGTTGATGGCTTTTCCCATTGACGGAGGAACTGCTCTCTCACAGGCCTTGAGAATTTCCTCAGATAGTGAGCTGCAAATGCTGTGCCCATCCAATGCACGTATCTCAGCTGGTCTTTTGCTGTTTCCAGGCATTTTTCCAGCACACCCTGCTCCCTTGATGCCTTGGTAATTTCTGCATCCTCCAATGGCCTGCCTAGCAACTCATTTGCCTTATTGTAAACTGATTTTGCAGCGTTCTTTATTGCATCTCCTGGATGGTCAATCGGCCTGGCAACATATTCCTGCATGCCTGACAACAGCCATTCTAAGCCATCCTTCAGGTAGCCGGCAAACTCATAGCCTGCCATTACTGGACCGATGCTTGTGGCTAAGAAACGAGCATATCTGCCAGGGGTTATTTGATGGCCTACGCAAGATGAGATGTATGCTGCAGCTATTGGCATGATTCCGTCCTCAACAATGCCATCTGACAATACAATATCTGCAAGACCGCGAATGCCTCCGTAAGCAATCAATGCAACTGGAATGCCTAGCTTGTTGCCGTGCTTTTTAATTAGCTTGCCAATGTCTATGTCATCTGAATGGTTATCCTTATGGCTATCTGTTTGTCCTCTCATGGTAGTAATAATAAGGATAATGGCTATATAAGCTTTGCTATTGTTTAATCATCGTCAAGTGGTTACAATAGAAAGATTTAAATATCCCTTTCATTTCCAGCTTTCATGCTCAAATACGTTCATGAAGAAGCAGTTTTGAAGACGCCTGAGGATTTGTCTGATTACATCAGATTAAGTGGAACGCCTTTAGTGATTGCCCGCGAGCAGTCTCATGGCAATCTTGATTTTGATGATGCTGACGCTGCCTTAAGGAGAGAAGGACTGTTCATGCCTTCCCCGGCAATATTCATGCCATACCGCAGCCATGTAATCAGGGCAGCAGCTGGATA
>DATDZK010000029.1:0-3449 GCA_035288725.1 Candidatus Nanoarchaeia archaeon
CAAAAGGCAGTTTTGTTTTCAAGGTAGAGCTTCTTGGTCCGCCATTGAAGTAGGCATCAGGGCATGCCTGAAACAGCATATTAAGATAGTCCTTCAGTGAGCTAAACCCATTGTTGGCCTGCTGCAGCTTTGGCAGGTGCACGCTATACGGATAAAATCCCCCGGCATGGTTAAGCTGCTTGGTCTTTATCATACAACACCTCTTCTCTGGACGCAGGGTTCTTATCATTTAAATAATCTTTTGTTTTAGTTTTCATGTGCAAAAAACATTATTTCCAGAGCCGCAATTGGAAGAAATCATGTCATTGACGCAAGAGCAGCGCACTACCCTAGAGAAGCTGATTGAAGAAAAAGGGGACGAGGTCTTGTTGTTTGATACTCCATCGTTTAACCCGAGAAATCCATATCTAAGGAAGAATCTTCGCAAATATCTTGGATGCAATATTATAGGCAATCATTATTTGTTAATAAAATATAAAGATGAGGTGATAGGATTTACTGTGGTTGCTGAGGGATGGGATTCTTTTGAGAATCAGCCTGCAGCCCCATTTGCTTTGTTCGCATTAGTCGATCCTGAATATTATGTCTGGAAAAATGAGATTCAGCGCAAGTTAAAAAGTTGTGAAGAATATTATCAGGCTGCAGACCAAGAATGGTAATCAGGATTTTCCTCGCTTTATCAAGTAATGTGCAGAATCCTTGTCCAAGTCCAAGAAGCTGTCTGCCCCTTCCTTCAGCTTCATGCTGCAGCTTTTCCCAAATGCAATAACCTCTACTCTGCATCCCATTGCCATCTTCAGGTGCTGCACTAAAGGAAGATAGTCTCCATCGCCTGAAACAAGCACAACAGTATCTAGCTTAGGAGCTAGCTCAATTGCATCAATTGTTATTCCAACATCCCAGTCTCCTTTCTTCATCCCCCCATAGAACACCTGCAAATCTTTCATTTTAATTTCATATCCAATCTTGCTTAAGGCGTCAAAGAACGATTGCTCCTCTCCAATATCTGCCTTTATCACATATGCAATGGCCCGAATAAGCTTTCTTCCATCCACAGCAGATTTTAGGACGTTGCCAAAATGCACATGGGAGTTATAAACATGCCGTGCGCTGTAATACAGGTTCTGGATGTCAACAAACACACCCACTCTTTGCTCCTTCGGCTGAGGCATAGATAGGTGCATTAAACATTGTATATAAATATTATCAAACTGGAAAGGTGACTACAAAAAGAAGAAATTGTAGGCACCCAGAATGATTTTTAAAAAGAATGTTTATAAACATCGGTTATTGCGCATCCTTATGGGTGTAAAGCTTTCTCCAATAGTCCCTAAAAGAGCAATAACATTTGAGGAGCTGGCGCATAAGCGCATCGCCATTGACTGCCTGCAGTGCTTATACCAGTTTCTCTCAAGCATTCGCCAGCCTGACGGCACTCCTTTGATGGACAGCAAGGGAAGGATCACTAGCCATCTCATGGGTATCTGGTCGCGCTTCTCCAATCTTATGCAGAAAAATCTAAGTTTAGCTGTAGTATTTGATGGCATCCCTCCAAAATTAAAAATGCGCGAGGCAGAGTCCCGTATCGCAAGAAAGGGCGAGGCAAAACTGAGATATGATAGTGCAAAGGATGAAGAAGATATTCCTGCAATGCTGCGTTATTCCAAGCAGTTTATTCATATCAGCCAGGACATGATTGATGAGGCAAAGCAGTTATTGGATGCCATGGGTCTTCCAGTTATTCAAGCGCCAGCAGAGGCAGACGCGCAGATGGCTTACATGAACAGGCAAAATGATGTATGGGCATGCGGCACAACAGACTATGATGTCTTGCTGCACCAGGCTCCAAGAATGATCACAAATCTGACATTATCGCAAAAAAGAAGATATGCATCAGGAAAGATAGTAGCAATCACCCCTGAAATTATTGAACTGAAGGAAGTGCTTGCAACATTGGATATTAAGCAAGAGCAGTTGGTTGCGATAGCGATTATGACAGGCACAGATTACAATCCTGAAGGGATTATAGGAATAGGCCCGAAAAAGGCATTGAAGCTGGTAAAGCAGCATCCTATAATCACAGAGCTAAAGAAAGCGCTGACAATAGACTTTCCCTGGGAAGAAATAGAGCAGCTGTTCTTGAAAATGGATATAACAAAGAAATACCAGATGGAATGGTCGCCTATGGATGTTGATGCCATCAAGAAGATTCTGGTGGACAAGCATAGCTTTTCTGAAGAGCGAATTGATAACATGCTGAAGAAGAGCGAGCAAGCTCGTCCAAAGGGCCAAAAATCCCTGGGAGAGTTCGCATGAGTTGGCTGTTCTATGCATTCCTGGCAGCACTGACCTATGGCACTTATTATATTCTGTTAAAGCGCAACATCAACCGAGAGTTTATCTGGTCGTATTTTGCATTTTTCTTTACACTGTTGTTCGCCTTGCTTATTCCATTCACTTCTTTTGTCAACTTTCCGCAGGAAAAGGTGGTCTGGGGCATAATATTGCTGCATGTTGCGTTGCTCGCAATGTTCTTCTTTTTCAGCTCTATTGCATACAAGCATCTTGAAGAGTCAGAAGTCTCCCCTTTGGGAAATCTCGGTCTGATTGTCATGGTTTTGGTTGGCATGTTCATTTTCAGGGAAACGTTGACACTCTTGCAGCTGCTGGGCGTGGCGTTAATGATCGTAGGTGCATTCATCCTAGAGGCAGGCATCCACATCTCCAGATTCAAGAGAGTCTTCAAGTCAGCTGTCCACAGAAAATACATCTACTGCATTTTCCTGGCAATCCTTTTCAGCGTGTCAAGCAGCATACTAGAAAAGATTATCCTTGACCCATCTGTTCTGAACCTTTCATTTGCTCCGCTAGAGCCATTCTCGCTGAATTACATTACTAGGGGGTTGCTGATGTGCTTCTTCCTTTCCAGGGCGTTTTTCAAGAAGGAATTCATCCCGCGACTAAGGCATATTTACCATCACGCAGGATGGCTTATGCTGCTTGCTGCGGTTGTATATAATGTTGCAAATATCTCTTATTTTACTGCGTTATCGCTTGGTAATTTCACAGAAGTGATTCCAATTGCCTCGCTTTCAACCCTATTCATCGTGCTTGTTGGCGGATCATTGTTCCATGAGCACCATCTAAAGCAGAAAGTTGTTGCATCCATTATCATGATCATTGCAACATGGTTGATAGTGATGTGAAATGATAAAGAATATTATTTTCGACAACGGCGGAGTCATTGTAAAAAGCAGCTCAAGATTCTTCATTCCATTGTTCAGGAAATATACTGATAAGCCAGTCCGCACAATGATGCAGAGCTATTGGGAGATGGCAAGGAAATTGGACACAGGATATGAGTCTGAGAAGTCATTTTACAAGAGATTCTCAGATCATATGGGGCTGAAATGCCATTGGAGCACAGTGCATAAAATACGCTACAGCAT
>DATDZK010000030.1:0-5386 GCA_035288725.1 Candidatus Nanoarchaeia archaeon
TTTCTCCAGCGCGAAAGGAATCTGGAAAAATTAAAGAAGATTATTGTCCCGGTCCTCATAAAAAACAAGATAAAAAAAGCAGGTATATTTGGCAGTTATGCGCGCGGCGAACAAAAAAAGAACAGTGACATGGATATTATAGTTCAACCACCCCCCGGCATGGGACTTAAGTTTGTTCATCTTCAACTTACACTAGAAGAGAAATTAAAAAGGAAGGTAGATCTCATCACCTATGACTTTATCCATCCTCTGCTAAGAGAACGCATTTTGCATGAGGAGATTCGCATCCTATGAGCGCAAAGGATCCTTCAGTCTTTATTGAACATATTCTTGCTTCTATTAGGGACATCAGTCTGTTCACCAAGAACATATCAAAGGAAGAATTCATCTCCAATAAGGAAAAAATTAACGCTGTTGTCCGAAGCATTGAAATTATAGGAGAAGCAGCAAAAAACCTTCCTCCAGCATTTATTCAACAATATCCCTCTATTGACTGGAAGGGGATTATCGGAACAAGAAACATGATTATCCACCATTATTTTGGAGTTAATCTTCATCTTATCTGGGATATTACCAAAAAAGATCTTCCACTTTTGGAACAGCAGCTCAAACACCTACGCACCCCATAAAGAAGTAATGCACCCTTTGTACAGCAAATCTTAAATAAGTACATCTCTGCTTGAAAAGAGTATGAAAAAGAGCGTGGTTACCCCATATGAAGTCAAGGGCAGTGTTGATTATGACAGGCTAATCAGGGAGTTTGGTGTACATCGCATTACGCATGAGCAGCTTGCACGCTTGCAACGACATACAGGGAAGCTGCATCTTCTTCTTCGGCGCAATATTTTCTTTGCCCATCGAGATCTTGACTTTGCACTAGAACATTATGAGAAAAATAATCTCTTCCTGTATACTGGCTGCGGACCTTCTGGTCCTATACATATGGGGCATGCAGTCATCTGGGAATTTACGCGATGGCTGCAGGGAGCACTTAATCTTGAACTCTGGTTCCAGTTTACTGATGATGAGAAGTTCCTGTACAAAGATTCAAGCTATGAAGAAATTCAGCGCTGGACGCATGAGAACATGCTTGATGTTATAGCATTAGGATTCAACCCAAAAAAAACGCATTTCCTGATCGATACAAGACACGCGAATTTGTTATACCCAGAAGCAATCAAAGTAGCGAAGAAGATTACATTTTCAACTGTCAAGGCAGCATTTGGATTCACAAACGAGAACAACATCGGGAGCATTTTCTATACAGCGATGCAAGCAGTACCTGCGTTTCTTCCAAGCATCCTGAAAAAGAAAAAGATGGCATGCCTGATCCCCCATGCGGTCGATCAGGACACACATTTTAAAATTTCACGCGATGTTCTTCCCAAGCTAGGGCATTTTAAGCCTGCAAGCATCCAGTCGCGATTTCTGCCTGCACTAACAGGACTAAACCAGGGAAAGCTTAGCAGCTCTGAGGGAACAGCTATTTTCCTGACAGACGATCCCAAAACTGTGGAAATGAAAATAAGAAAGTATGCGTTCTCAGGAGGAAAGGACACTACAGAAGAGCATCGCAAGCACGGAGGCAATCCTGACATTGACATAAGCTACCAGTGGCTTACATTCCTGGAAGAGGATGACAAGAAGCTGGAAAGGATATACAATGAATACAAATCAGGCAGCCTGCTTTCAGGTGAGCTCAAGCAGATTCTGATTGACAAGATAAATGCTTTCCTGAAGGGGCACCAGAGAAGAAGGGAGCAGGCAAAGAAACAGATAGACAAATTTATTTACCAAGGGTGATTGTTTCTTATATTTAAATACCCTGGCAGGCTTTTTGGCCTTTCTTGAATAGCGCATATCATGTATCTATCTAATAGTAGTATAAATACCGAAAGCTTTATATAGGTTTTTATTTCCTTATAGGTAGCAAATACCGGGGTGAAGGAGACAACATGATCGTCAGTGAAGCATTCCTCAAAAAGGCAAGGTCATCCTTTGATCTTAATATTTATGAGGTCAAGATATGGACATCTTTGCTAAGCAGGGGTGTGGCAACTGCAGGAGAACTAAGCGACATGAGCGATGTTCCGAGAAGCAGAAGCTATGATGTTCTGGAAAGCTTAGAGAAGAAAGGATTCATAATAATGAAACTAGGCAAGCCAATCAAGTACATTGCAGTGCAGCCTGACGAGATTGTGAAGAGGATGAAGAACCTGATTCACCAGGATGCTGATAACAAGGCAAGTATGCTTGATAAGGTAAGGAAGGAAGACCTGTTCAGCGAACTAGAGCTGCTTTACAAGCAGGGAGTTGACCATATAGACCCAGCAACCCTGGCAGGCAGCATTCAGGGAAGGTCAAGCGTGTACAGCCAGCTTGGAAGCATGATGGAAAATGCTGAAAAGGAAATTCTCATTATGACAAGCCATGACGGATTTGTAAGAAAAAGCGAAAAATTCAAGAACATGTTCAAGGCACTGAAGCAGAAAGGGGTTAGAGTGAAGATTGCAGCACCCTTGAGCAAGGAAAACCAGAGATGGACTGAGCTGGTAAAGGAGAATGCGCAGATAAGGCATATTGACCATATGAAAGCAAGATTTACCATAATTGACGGAAAGGAAATGCTTTTCATGATGGGAGATGACAGCAAAATACATGAGGATTATGACACTGGAATCTGGATAAAATCGCCATACTTCGTGGATGCAATGAGAAACATGTTCAATACTGCATGGGATGGATTGAAGAATGGCAAGTGAAACCAAGAGAAGAGAAGAGATTGAAAATACCTATTATCAGAGACTTAGACGTGCAGAAAAAATCCCTTTTGGCGCGCTTGTAGCAGGAGTTGTTCTTTCTGGAGCAGGATCTTTTGTATTAGACCCAAAGAGAGAAGGGGAAATTGATACACTTTTTGATGAAATAAACAAATCCAAGCAATGCATTGCAACCATCCAGCAAGAGAGAAAAGAATTTTCCAGGAAAAAATCAGGCGTGACCTTCAGCTATGTTCCTGCAGCAGCAGAGGATGATCTCCAGAATCTCTATGCTAATCGCTGGAATGCTCAGGATGAAGACAGAATGCAAACTCTTGACAGAGTCATTGCTGCATATGAAAAAAACATCCGCATGATTACTGAAAACCCAGCTGTACGTGAATTTAAAGAAGAACAAAAAACTGCTGCTAATGCCTTTCTTTATGGCATGCTGGCTACCGGAGCTTTGGCAATTGGAAGTGCTGCATATCTCTTTCTACGGGCTGGTATGCAGAGAAAGAGAGAGCTTAAAGCATTGGAAGAGAGAAATGGCAAATAATCCACTTACGCCAGAAGAATATAGAAGAAAGGAGAAGAGCATCATCCGCAATGGTGTTATTCGTGCTGTAGGCTTAGTTGTACTTTATCCTGCTTCTTTTTTACTGGCTGCACCTCAACCAGAGCGCACCAGTCTCGTAAACCTTGCTGAAACTTATGGCAGGGCAACTTCCAGGCTTGATGGCGCTGTGGATGACCTAACATCTATTGTTAATTTTTCTGCAAAGGAAGGGCAATTAGGTAACGTAATCCACTCTTTAGATGAAACAAATAAACAACTTCATAAGATAACTGCTTACGAGCGCGAGCATCCTGATGTTGCAGCATACCGCCAGGAGATGGAGACCCATTATAATTTTATGTTCTATGGAATGGTTGCATTTATTCTTGCAGAGGTAATTAATGCCTCTTATACAATCCGCAGAATAAATAAAGTTAGAGAACAATAGATTGCTGATAAACTTACTGATGAATTCACAAATTACTGCAAGATTTGAAACATGCTAGAAGATGGTGAACATTAATACCCTTGAAGAACTGACAAAGCAACTTGCAACTAAAAGGAACTGGCGAGGACTGCTTTACAGCATACCTGGAATATTTCTCCTGGCAAGCGCAGCTGGCTATGCCATTAACACTCAAGAGACTTACACACCAAATGCATCTCCTATTGATGACCTTTGTATGGCTGGGCTTGCAGGTGTTCTTGCGGGCATGATGGCTGCTGGCATCAAATACCAGAGAGCGCTGCGCAGCCTGCACCCTGAACATCCTACAGAATAGTTTATAAATTCTCAAACAATCCAGAGCTTCATGGAATTGCAAGAGGTGGCGCAGCAGTTACACCCACTAGAAAGAAGACTTTTGCCTCATTTGAAGGATTCTGCCACAGTCAAAGATCTTGTCAAGGCAAGCGGACTAAAGGAAGTTGAAGTCATCAGGGCGCTGCAATGGCTTGAAAACAAGGGAGCTGTCACAAGAGACAAGCATACCAGGAAAAGAATAGCCCTTGGCGACAATGGAAAACTCTACCTGAAGGAAGGCCTTCCTGAAAGGCAGTTTCTGGAGCAGCTGGGAGAAGGAAAGAGGCTGATTGAGCTAAAGGATTCCAGCAGCTTGAGCAACGAGGAATTCACAATTGCGCTGGGAATGCTGAAGCAGCACAATGCCATCTCCCTTGAAAATGGGATGATCAAACCAACATCACTTGGCAAGAATCTATTGAGCAAAGGATTTCCCGGGGAACATTTATTGAGAAAGCTACCTGCATATGAAAGCGAGGTTGACGCTGCAACACTTGAGCAGATTAAGAAGCGCAAGGACATTGTGCATGTTATTGAAGAGACAGAGCAGCATGTGCAGCTGACTGAGTTTGGAAAAAGCTTGAAAGGGGTTAAGCTTGACAATGCACTTCTGGAAGCTGTGACTCCTAGATTACTGCAATCTGAAGGATGGAAAGGAAAGAAATTCAGATCTTATGATGTCAAAGCACCTGTGCCTGCAATCTATGGAGGAAAAAGGCATTTTGTGCAAGAAGCTCTGCAGTTTGTAAAACGAATCTGGCTTGATCTTGGATTCCAGGAGATGACAGGAAGCATGGTGCAACTTGGATTCTGGAATTTTGATGCTTTATTTACTGCGCAAGACCACCCTGCAAGAGACTTACAAGACACCTTCCACTTAAAACAGCCTGCAGCTGGAAAAAAACTGCCTGAGTTTGCAAATAAAGTGAAAGCTATGCATGAGCATGGCGGAAAAACTGGAAGCACAGGCTGGCAGTACAAGTGGGATCCGAAAGAAGCCTTGAAAAATGTATTAAGACCACATACTACGTGTTTGTCTGCGCAGACATTAAGCAAGCTTGACACTTCACAGCTGCCTGCAAAATATTTCTCTGTTGGGAAAGTGTTTAGGAATGAAACAGTAGACTGGAGCCATCTGCATGAGTTTTACCAGACTGAAGGCATTGTGATTGACAGAAACGCGAATCTCAGGCATTTGCTCGGGTATTTAAAATTGTTCTTCAGCAAGATGGGATTTCCAAAAGCAAGATTCAGGCCAGGGCCATT
>DATDZK010000031.1:0-3781 GCA_035288725.1 Candidatus Nanoarchaeia archaeon
ATCTCTGGAAGGCACAGCAGCTAAATTGCGCCAGCAGATATGGGCGCATTACCTTGTAGAGCTTGCAGAGATGAAAGGCTATCCATTTGCAAGCAAACAAGTAGTGACTTCAGAGAACAAGTACAACTTCGTTCTGGAGCAGGGCAGAGCAGCGCTCATGCAAGGCTGCGAGATTTTCGGCCCGCTGCATTAGCAACCATTATCTTTAAATAAGACAGGCTTTTCATTTGGATTATGGCCAAAGAAAGCCCATCTGACGTTGAAAAATTAAGGCACACAGCAGCGCATGTCCTTGCGCACGCAATAAAGGAGCTTTACCCAGAAGCTCTGCCGACAATAGGCCCGACAATAGAGGATGGTTTTTACTACGACTTCTATAACCTGAACATCAAGGAAGAGGACATTTCAGCAATAGAAACGCGCATGCGCGACATTATCAAGCGCGATTTCAAGCTCAAGCGCCTGGAAAAGTCAAAAAAGGAAGCAAAGGAATTGGTAAAGCACAACAAGTTCAAGCAGGAAATTCTGGAAGAATTGAAGGAAGGAGAGATTACATTCTACCAGCAGGGAGACTTCATTGACCTATGCCGTGGCGGCCATCTCGAGTCCACATCTCAGGTAAAGAATTTCAAGCTGCTGAAACTGGCAGGAGCTTACTGGCGCGGCGATGCAAAAAATCCAATGCTCACCAGGATTTACGGCACTGCCTTCTTCGCAGAAAAAGAGCTGAAGGAATACTTGACCATGCTGGAGGAAGCAGGAAAAAGAAACCACATGGTTCTTGGAAAAAAATTAAAGCTCTTTGAGATGCATGAGCAGTCTCCAGGAGCCCCGTTCTTCTATCCAAAAGGCGCAGTCATCTTCAACGAATTAATAAGGTTCATCAGCGAGCAGTACAGGCAGCGAGGCTACCAGGAGGTCATCACTCCCTTGCTGTATGACAAGTCACTCTGGGAAACCTCGGGCCACTGGGAGCATTACAAGGAGGACATGTTTATCTTGAAGATTGACAACAGGGAATTCAGCCTGAAGCCTATGAACTGCCCGTCTCACTGCCTCATGTACAGAAATCTTGTGACAAGCTATCGAGATCTTCCGTTGCGCCTTGCTGATTTCGCTCCTCTTCACAGGAATGAGCTTAAGGGAGTGCTTGCAGGCCTGACAAGGGTGAGAAAATTCTCGCAAGATGACGCGCACATCTTCCTTGGAGAAGACCAGCTTGATGAAGAGCTCCTGAAATCAATGGATTTTGTCAAGTTTGTCTACAAGGACACATTCCAGATGGAAATAGAAGTAAGGCTTTCCACTCGGCCAGAGAAGCGCATGGGTGCTGACGAGCTCTGGAGCAGGGCAGAGCAGGCGCTGGAAAAATCACTGAAGAAAAAGAAGATGCAATTTTCTGTAGATGAGGGCGCAGGCGCATTCTACGGCCCAAAAATAGATTTCCTCGTCAGGGACTGCCTTAAGAGGCTGCACCAGGTGGCTACAATCCAGGTGGACTTCCAGCTTCCAATCCGCTTTGAGCTGCAGTACGATGGCCAGGACGGCAGAAAGCATACTCCTATTATCATCCATCGCGCAATCCTGGGTTCTTTGGAGCGATTCATAGCAATATTGACCGAGCACTTCGAAGGAAAGTTCCCGCTCTGGCTTTCTCCTGTGCAGGCAATTGTCATGAACATATCAGAGCAAAGCAGGCAGTATGCAAAGGACGTCATGAAAAAGCTCATAGATGCAGGCATCCGCGCAGAGATTGACATCTCCGGAGAGACAATCAACAAGAAAGTAAGGAATGCGCAGCTGCAGCACATCAATTACATGATCACAGTTGGAGACAAGGAGCAGCAAAGCAGGACATTGGCAGTCAGGACATTGGACGGAAAAGTAAAGTTCAACGTGAAAACAGATGATTTCATTGCTGACTTCATCGCCAAGATAAGGAACAGGGAACTTGCATGCTAGCAGTCCACGATGCCTGGGAGAAGCTGCAAAAAGACTCTGCCTACATGGAATGGCAGAAGTCCCATTCAAAATCCTACCTTTATGTGTTCTTCACAATTATGCAGGACAAGGAAGCAGCATGGGAAGTTGGATTCTTCAATCCCAAGGAGAACACTGCTGCATCATTTCTGGTTGGAGACGCAATTGAGCAAACACAGGAAAACTCAAGGATATTCAAGCCTGAAGACCAGAAAGTGCAGGAGCTAAATCTTAAAAAGGTAAAAATATCCCTGGACGGGGCATTGAACATTTTTGAGACAGTCAGGCTGGAAAAATACGCAAAGGAAACTCCTTCAAAAAAGATAGTTATTCTGCAGAATCTGAAAAAGCCGGCATGGAATATAACTTATCTAACAGCATCATTGAATGTCCTGAACATAAAAATTGATGCTGGCACTGGGATAATTCTGGAAGAAAGCCTTACTTCTGCACTGTCATTCAACCAGGCAAAGCAAAAGGCAGGCTAAAAAGAGCTTGCTTGCTTCACTTCTGAATGGATAGTAGGCTCGCTACGATCAAGCCTCTTGTTGCACCATTCGCAGACAAGATACTCAGTAAGGTCTAGGAACCGCCGCGTTTCAAGGCAATTAGAGCAGTACTTGTTAAGCATAGGCAAAGGTGCCCTTCCCCGATAAGGCTGAGAATAAGAATGCCCACTAACTACCAAGGCTAGAGAAATTCCAGGCAAAGGCTGCTTTGGCTTGGATACATTAACAATTTGTTCAAGCAGGCGCGCCTGGCGATCATCGAATTCTTGCAAATCCCTATTTAACCCGTCACTTCCTTCCATGCTTTCACCTTCTTTTCTTGTCAATGCTTCAGAGGAAAAAAGAAAGACAAAGATCTAACGTATAAATAGTGAGTAAATGAATTATATAAGCATTACTGCACCTCCAGGGACAGCATAAAATGCATCCACAAGCGAAATGGGAAAATTCAGGCAGGTTTAACTTAATCAAGGCGAATAAACTTTCTGCGTGCAGTTCTCCCTCTTACTAGTGTCACATGCTGTCCAAAATGCTTTTTCAGGAAGTTCAGCAAGGCAATGTTCGCTTTATCACCTTCTGCAGGAGCGCGCACCGCGATGGTGTAAACATTCCCGTCTACGCTTAATATTTTTGTTTCTGTTGCGCGAGGCTTTACAACAACCTCAATTAGTGCCATACGCCTTCCAGAATGCAAGCGCTTCTTCTTCCATGAAATGCATCTCTCCAGGAACAATAAAGCATTGCGGAAAATTCTTCAGCCTCAAGTCTGCTGCTGCCCCAATAGCAATCTCAGGATGCTCGCTTCCAAGTGCAGCGCATCCAACAACTAAATGGTCAGCAGGCAGTCCTTTGCTTATCAGATAGTCAAGTCCTTCGCGTGCAGTTAATGGATTCTCTCCAGTATCCAAGAGAAATAATGTATGAAACCCAGCTTGCTTGTTCAGCATGTATTTTTGGTAAGGAGTCTCAAGCTTTTCATTGCTTCTCGGAATGCTCACAGTAGTCCCAAACTTGTACAGGAACAGGCCAGTAATCCCAATAGCAGAGAACACAGATGCATTCTCAATCACATAAACAAGCACTTTCCGCTTCTTCCCTTCCAGTAAAAAATTGAAGTGTGTTGTGGCAGCAGTCGGGCTTCCAGCAATCAGAAGCACAACATCATGCAATCTTGCTTCCTCAAGGATAGCATTGCTGTTATTCTCCAGCATCTCGCGCGCTGCAGGAACAATCTCCTTTCCATAAGCCCCCTTCAATTCTTCTAACGAGCAGGGCAGCTGTGAAGTATAAAC
>DATDZK010000032.1:0-6877 GCA_035288725.1 Candidatus Nanoarchaeia archaeon
CTGGACCTCTTCTCCTTCCTTTGCGCTTCTGCTTCAATATAATCCTGGCCCTGCCGCGGGAGTATCCATGAATCTGCTTCTTCTGGATAATATTCTTCACTATGAGCCTTCGAACATCTGCACTTGTGATTGCCTTCTCGATCTCATCAAGGTGCGCTGGATCAAACCACACATGCGCAGGAGATGTCTTCAGTATTCTCGCTGCCAATCTTCTCTGGGTTATGAATTTCATGGTGCTTTTCCTTCAAGGACTTTGCGCTTTTCTTCTTTTTCACGCGCTTCCTTTTCTTCCAGAGTCTCTTCCTTTTTCTGAGGCTCTGCCTTCTTTGCTGCTTCATCTGCCTTTTTCTTTTCCATAGTGTGGCTTTTATGCTGCTTCCTGCGCTCGATTAGCTGCTTCTCCACATCTGCAAGGTATGCTTGCGGATCTTTAATATTCAATATTGTAAGATTCATCTCCATTGCCTTCCTTACCAAAGCAGCGCGCTTCTTCATGCCTACTGTTCGCGCAATTACTATCTGCTTGACTGCCTGAGCCAGCTGGCTTTTGTTTTGCACATATAATGGCCTGAATCCTTCGCGCGTAAGGCCACTGACTGCGCGTGGAGAGCCCCATCCGATATTAGGAGACCTGCGCCTGCCTTTGATCTGCTCGCGCATCTTTGAATGGATTCCCTTGGGCCTTCGCCATGACTGAGAAAGGCGCTTGCGCTTGTGCGCGTCCTGCCTGATAAACCTTGGCATCCTGCGCTTCAGCTTGTTGCGAACCTCTAATAATCTGCTCATACTGAGACTCCTGCCTTTTCAATAATGTAGCATCCGTCCTGGAACCGCCTGCGATCCCTGCGCGTGATGCGGGTTGCACTTTCAATATTGGCTGCAGTCTGGCTCACCTTTTCCACGTCTACGCCTTCTACAGTAATAATCTCTCCTGCAACTGCCACCTTTACCTGGTCAAGGATGCTTGCCTTGCGCGGAATCTTCTCTCCCAGGAAGTTGCTGATTATGACTGTGCTCTTCTCCACCTTTACTGTGACTGGAAAATGCACGTAGCAAATCTTCAGCTTGTAGACAAAATTATTCTGCACTCCTGCAAGCATGTTCCTGCAGTGGGAAAGCAAGGTGTAAAGCATCATCTTCACATTCTTGTTTGGCTTTGTTGCAGAAAATGAAATAACATTGCCTGAGACTTCAAGCGCAACCTTCGGGTGGAATATTTTCTTTTTCACCTCGCCTTTTGGACCCTTGACAGAAAGAATGTTATTCTCCAATGTAACTGAGACACCCTGCGGGATTTCTACACTTTCCTGAATTGCTGCTGCTCTCATGGTCTAGTACACGTAACAGAGTAACTTCCCCCCTATCTTCTTCTCCCTTGCTTCCTGGTGTGTCATAATCCCTTTTGGCGTTGACACAATGAGTATGCCGAAATTGGCAGCAGGAAGAAAGCGCTTCTCGAACTTCTCGTAGCCATCTCTCTTGACAGAAAATCTCGGCTTGATAACGCCGCAGCTGTTTATCTTGCCTAGGAGATTGATCTTTAGTATGCAGCCCCGCTTGTCATCAATTTCCTGGTAGCTTCCGACGTAGTTCTGCGCATTCAAGATATCCAATACCTTTTTCGTAATCTTGGATGAAGGGCGCACGCTACATTCAGCTTTGCCAACCTTCTCTGCGTTCAGGATGTTTGCCATCAAGACTGCCAACGTGTCGTTTAACATTTTTTTCTCCTAACTGTACTTCTTGAATCCTATTTCTTTTGCTATTTCCCTAAAGCAGTGCCTGCACAATCCAAGACCGTAGCGCTGGATGTGCGCATGCGTTTGCCCGCAGCGCTTGCACTTGTGCAATGCCCCGCCAGTTGTCCTTTTCTTAGGGGTATTGTGCTTCTTGAACTTCTCCAGCTTTGCTGGCTTGTTCTTCAGCTGCTTGAAAGCCTTGTGATAGTCACTTGTGGTCATTTTTTATCCTCAATTATCTCGATTTTAAACTGATCCTTCATAAATGCTTCTGCCTCTACTTTTGCAATTGCATGGCGCTTGTGGATTTTCCTCGGGCTGATCATCCTTCTCCTGATTCTGAAGCCTGGGCGCTGAAGCGTGACTGCAACCTCCAAGCCAATTATCCCAATATCAGGGTCGTACTTTGCTCCTGGAATATCCAAATACTCCTTGATGCCAAAAGAAACATTTCCTGCGTTGTCGAAGCTTGAGGCCTTAAGCTTGCTGCTGACTGCTGCCAGCAATCTCTTAAGCAGCTCACAGGCCTTCTGCCTGCGCAGCGTGACCCTGCATCCCAGGCTCAAGCCAGGGCGCACTCCCCATGTCGGAATCCTGAGCTTGGTCTTTGTCTCCACAGGATGCGCGCCTGTGATTGCGCTGAGCAGCTTCTTTGCCTTTTCCATCTTCTCTCCAGGCCCGCCTGTTCCAATATTCAGGCTTATTTTCTCCACGCTGACAGCACGCATAGGATTACTCATATTCAAACCCCTCATCAACTACAAATGCATAAGACCTTAATGTGTCAATAGCCTCGTCGCCGCGCTTCAGGACAATGCGGTCTGGCTGAGATCCCTTGAATGAATGTATCTCTTCAAGCTTTCCCTTCTTCCCTATGTGCTTTCCTGCAATCAAATAGACCCATGCGCCTTTCTCAAACTTCAGATGCTCCTTGACTTTGCTATTGTGCAGGACAAGCGTGTCCCCAACCTTATAGACATCCTTTTCCACAAACATGTTGGTGCCGTCAAGGAAATTAAGCTGCGTGCGCTTTCCCTTCAATGTTGTCTTGTCGCGAATCTTCACATACCTGGCTGATGCCTGCTCCTTTGGAACTTTCTTGAATGCAAACTTCCCTTGCGGATTGAACAGCATGCGGCACTGCAGGCTGATGTCTGGAATGCCCAGCGTGTCCAATATGCCTACAGGATACTTCATTTCCTTGCGCGGAATTCCGTTTACCATGACCTTTCCAGCAGCAACAATCTTTTTTACTTCTTGCGTGGTGTGCGCTATCTTTAGGATGTCGCGCAGGATGACGATTAATGGCATGGAATACTCTTCTGTATGCGGGCCTGGATTTGGCTTGGTGACAAATACCCATTTCTTTCTTGCAATAGGCCATGTGTTCGGCGCTGCCAAGCTTTTCAAGTGTGCCATTCTATTCAACCTTCCTGATATTTCTCTCAAGAGCTCTCTTCCTGAGCTTGTCATCTGACGCAATATCCATGATTTGAAGATTGGAAGGATCCAGGGGATATGGCGCCTTTGATCCGTCGCGCTTCATCTGAAATGCAATGTCTGTGTAGATGCGCAGGCTCTTCCTGTCAATATTCTCTACTTTTCCTGTCTTCTTCCTGAACTGCCCTCGCATGATCTTCACTGTGTCCCCCTTGCGCAAGGGAAAGCTTCTTCTCTTGTACTTTTTTCTTAGCATAGGAGCCAGGTGCGCTGACATAAGCTTTCTCCGCACATGAAGGGGCGCGTTTGCTGCATACTTCCTGCGCTTCCGCCTGTTACTGCTTGATTTCCAGTGCAATGAAAATTCTTTCATAGGATCTGCTCCGCAATCTTGGCAATTGCAGGCCAGCGGTCTGCTGCTTCCTTTGCAATCGGACCCTTGAACATGGTTCCTTTTGGATTGCCTTTCTCATCCTTGAGAATCACAACTGCGTTGCTCTCGAACTTGACGCGCGTGCCATCAGGCCTTCTGTACTCTTTCTTTTGGCGAACAACAATTGCAGGCATCACTTTCTTTCGCACTGATTGATGACCCTTAACTACTGATATCATAACCAAGTCCCCTACGCCTGCTGTTGGCTTTCTTCTGCGGACTGTCTTTGCTCCCTTTAGCGAGACAATGCGCACAACCTTCGCTCCGGAGTTGTCGCATGCCTCTACCAAAGAACGATGAGGCAATGCACCTGTCACCTTAGCTTTCAACGCTTTCATGGCCGCACCTCGATCACGACAAAATTTTTTGTTTTTGAAATCTTGCGCGTCTCCATTACCCTCACGCTGCTGTCCTTCTTCACATCCAAGCAGTCTGGAACGTGCGCCTTGATTCTGGATCTCCTCTTTTCATAGCGCTCGAACTTTGAGATATACCATTGGCGCGGGAACTCAATAGTTGTTGTGCGGTGGAACGGCTCCTTGATAACTTTTCCTGTGAATATTCTTCCACGTAGGCTGACTGCGCTGTGGAACGGGCAGTGCGCATCTGTGCATTCCCTCGCAGGAGCTGGAACTTCAACCCCAATGTTGTTTATTTGTTGCTTTTTCATGTTCTAATCAGCTTTTTCATCCTGTCTTCTGGCCTGCCAACCAAGAGCTTGCCATTGATAATGAATGCATGCTTGTTGCTTGTGATTTTGAATGTTGCATGGGACTTCAGTATTTTTCTTTCCTTGCAGTCCTCGATTACCAGCAATTGCTTTGTTTCATCCACAATCCTTCCCTTGATGCCCAGCAGTGACTTGTTTGCTGCGTCGACCACTTCTGCATAAGAGCCGATCAGCTCGTGCCGCAGGATTGCTTTTGCGTTCATCTTCATCCCACATCAATGGTCTCTTCAGCGAAACCAAGCTTGATGAGCTCCTGCTTTATGGCTGCCCTATGGTCACCCTGCAACTCAATCACGTTGTTCTTGACAGTACCTCCGCATGCGAATCTTGATTTGAGCCTTTTTGCAACGTCCTTCAAGTCAATCTGCTTCTGGTCAATGCCCTCAATAACGGTTGTTATCTTGCCGAACTTGCGCTTCACCCCATGCACCTTAATCCGCTGCTCTTCTTTTGCGATGATCTCGCAGACGCAAAGTTCCTGCGGCAGTCCACATTTCGGGCAGATTGTATTCATTGTTTTTGGCTCATACCTCCTTCACTTTGTTTCTGAAATGTATGAATGCGCGCTATTGTTTTCTTGATCATCTTAATCCTGCCAGGGCTTTCTGGTGTAACACCCATGGCGCGCTTTGCGTTGAGCTTCATGAGCTCCTTCTGCAGATCCTTCAGCTTAGATGCCATTTCCTGCAAGGGCATGCTTTTCAGATCACGCTTTTTGATTTTCGCCATGTTCTTCCTTCATTTCATCTTTCTTTTTTTCTGTTGAATCTGATTTTTTCTTTCTCTGGCGCTTCGGCTTTGCTGCAGGCTTATTTTCCCCGGATTGTTCCTCTTTGGATTCAGCTTCATCTTTCTTTGGCTTTGCGCGCGTCCTCTTTGGCTTGTTTTCTGCTGCCTTCTCTGCTGCAGCTTCATGCTGCTGCATTTCCTGCACTACCTGCGCTGCTGGCTTAATGACTAGCCTGTCTGGCAATAAAATATCAGGAGTCATGATGCTTACCTTGACACCAATTGTCCCAGACTTGAGATTTGAAGCCAGAGTCTCCCTGCTGATCTTTGACTCTGAGATGTCGCCTGATTTCTTCAGGTAGCCTACCTTGAAGCGCCAGGATTTTGCTCGCGCGCTTGGAACCTTTCCTGCAATGACTATCTCTGCGCCCATAGCACCTGCATCCATAATATTCTGCAATGTCCTGTAGCCAATGGCCTTGAACCGCTTTGAGCCGAAGCGCTCAAATGTCGATGCAATCCTGTCTGCAACATAATGCACATCAAGAAAAGGATTCTGGATTTCTCCAATTTCTATCTGCGGATTTTCCATCTTAAACCTTCTCTTTAGCACCTGCGTTAAGCGCTGGATGTTCTCCCCTTTCTTTCCTACCACCAAGCCCGGCCTGGAAGTGTACACAATGACCTTCTCTCCCAATGGGGTGCGCTTGATCTGGGTGTGAGAGTAGCCAGACCTTCCAAGCTCCTGCTCAATGTACTCCTGAACCCTAAACTCCTTCAAGCGCTGCGCCACAAACTGCCTTTCGATCATTGTTTCTTCTCCATTTTATGCGCTGGCTTTTTCTGCTGCTGTGCCTGCGGCTTTTCTGCTCTTGGCTCTATCTTAGTCTCCTTCTCAACTGCAGTAATCTCAAAATGCGACCTTTTTGTAACCCTGCGGCGATGCCTGCCGTAGCGTGCTGGCCTTGATGCAATGTTTGCAATTGCTGATGCAATGCAGAGACTTTTAACATCCAGCCCTTTCTGCTGCGCATTCGCAACCAATGACTTAAGCAGGCTGATAACCATTCTTGATGCCTTCTCTGGATACCTTCCAGGACCAACATGGCCTGGACGGTGGCCTACATCCCTGTTGAATCGCCTGAATGGAACTGCTGTTTTCTGCGCAACTACCTGCTCAAGAAGAGTGATTGCCCTGCTTACCTCCTTTCCTTTAATGAATCTTGCAATCTCCCTGCAATGCTTTGTTGACACTGGCAAATTCGATCCCCTGACATATGCTGCTTTGTCCATGGTCTAGCCTTTCGCCTTCTTTATGCCTGCGCTTGAGCGCGTTGCGCCAATGCCTGGAGCAGAGTGCGTGACTCGCGATCTGGTATGCGCAAATTCCCCCAAGTAATGGCCGAGCATTTCAACATTGATCTCAATAGGAACAAATTCCTTTCCGCGATAGATGTGAATAACTGAGCCTATCATCTCTGGAATTACAACCATGTCCCTGCAGTGCGTCTTGACAGGCTTTTTTGTCAGGCCTGCCTTGAACTTTGCCAGGCGTGCAAGGAATCTTTTCTGGCTGTCTGAAAATCCGCGCTTCAATGACCTGCGAACGCGAGCAGGGGCGTAATTAACAAATTCTTCCCTGGAAATGTTCTTCCATTCCTCAGCAGTCTTTCCCTTGTAAGTTATTTCCTTTGCCATTATCTCCTTCCTGTCCTGCGCGCCCTGATCTTACCAACTTTTCTTCCTGGCGGAGCGAATCTTGGTGACGTCTTTGGCTTGCCTGCATGCCTTCCGCGACCAGAGCCA
>DATDZK010000033.1:0-4946 GCA_035288725.1 Candidatus Nanoarchaeia archaeon
AAAAGTCGAGAGGGAAAACATTGCTTTCGGGCTGATGGCATTGAAACTCATATTTTTGATTGACGAAGATAAGGGTGATACTGATAAGATTGAATCCTTATGCAAGGAAGTTCCTGGAGTCCTGAATGCCGAGATTGTGGACATGAGAAGGTCGTTCTAATTACATGCTGTAGCAATTACGTGCTGTAGCAGGCTCAGCTTGGTGAATTTCTATTTTTACACCTTGTGCTTGCGTGTATCTTCTTACTAAGGAGTCTAGATAGCTCCTGCTGTTTTCATCCATATTCATATTTACTACAATACTCACAGGCTTCCTTTCAGGATTTCTGCTTGGTAGATGATGAAATGCTCTTTTCAATAATTTTTGCAATTCTGATATCTTCTTTTCTGTTTTATCTTCGTTTGGGTTTTCGATTACACTATTTGCTGCATGTTCACTTATCACATACATCTCACTGAAATCATGCATATAACGATCATATTCCAAATCGCGCACAGAAGGGTCATATGTCAATTTGTAGTCTGTCCATCTTTGTGTAAACTTCTTTCTAAACATGTATGGCTTTACTACTGTATCAGAAACTATCTCTTCGATAGTAATCCTTAGTCCTTCCATGGCGCTCAAAGCATTCTTATTCTATAAAAACCTGCTTCACCCCTGACTGAATACGAACTTTATTAAATTCTAATATTGCCTGAAGAATCATGGAAAATCCATTCTCTCCTGAGCAGATCCAAAAACTGAATGAATTAGCCAAGCTGCCGCAGGAAGAGCAGAGGGAACAATTGCAGGCATTCCTGCAGACCTTAACACCTGAGCAAATCCAATTTCTGAAGCAGCAGCAAGGAGGAGGGGAATGCCCTTTCTGCATGATCGCGCAGGGAAAGATATCTGCATCTACAGTATATGAAGATTCGCATTTTGTTGCTGCGCTGGACATCAGGCCTGCAACCAAAGGGCACGTTGTGATTTTTCCCAGGCAGCATTACCCTATTGTTGCTGCCATGCCTGAGGGGGAAGTTGCTTCCTTATTCTTATTAGCGAACCAGGTTAGCAAGCAATTGTATGAGCTGCTGCAATGCCAAGGCACAAACATCATGGTTGCGAATGGGGAAGCGGCAGGGCAGATGGTGGGGCATGTGCTTGTGCATGTAATTCCAAGATATTCTGGAGACAAGGTGGTGTTTCACTGGGAAGGGAAGCAGGCTGACGAGAATGAGCTGAAAGCAGTGCAATCACAACTGAAAGGGAAGATTAGCATGCCGATGTTCCAGCATTCTGCTCAGCCTATACAAAAGAAAGAAGAAGCAAAAGAGCAGAAGGATAATAAGCAGGATGAATGGCGTTATGAATTTGAGGAAAGAGTGCCCTAGAATAACAGCATTCTTATTGCATTAATATTCAATACCAGTACTGTTGCGAAGAAAAATGAAGGGACGAATGGAATTCCTTCCTTGACTCTTATATTTTGAAGCTTTGACTTCCTTAATAAGTCAATCTGCTTCTGCTCAATGCCCCACTTTGGGATATTAAATTTCTTCTTAATTACAGGGTCGGCAATCCAGTCTCCTTCTGTTAGTTTGCTTACATGGATTGTTTTGTACATTGCAATGTTTTCCACTGCCTTCAGCGCGACGTAAAAGTAAGGATAGATAAAGATGAAAGGCAGCAGCGTTAGCAGGGATATCTTGAATTGGAAGTTGCTTATGAATGCAATTTCAACAATGCCTAAGATTATTGCGGCTATGCTAAAAATGTAAATAAATTTTCTTATCTTCTTGCTTGCTATTAGCCGGCAATATGAATTTTTCCATGCGTGAAAATGCATGATAATCAAGGCCAGGCTGTATGCCAGGCCATACAATGCGCCCATGATCGCAAGGCTGAGAAGGAAATACAGCAGGAAAGGCCCAGGAACATCAATGAAATACGGGGCAGTTCCCCAGGCTGCTCCTATGCCAATCAACAGCTTTGCATCCCCTCCTCCCCACTGCTTTGCGTAAAACAAGACCATGCCGACGAGCGCCATGGCAAGCAAGCCTATAATTCCGTACAAGAAATATGACCAGGATGAAAACTGCCATGCATACAGCAGGCGCATTAGCAGGGCAGAAGCAATGAGCATGTAGCTGATCCAGTCAGGCACTTCCCTTTTCCTGATGTCGACGATTGAAGCTGCAAGAACTGCGAGAAAGACAAGAACAATGAGTATAATATCCGCTAGCATCATTATTTCATCCTTCTTTTTATTTCTTCCAAACGCTCCCTGTACTTATCAAGCAGATCTGCAGGCAGTTCCAAAATCTTCATTTTCACTTCAAGCGCCTTAAGCAGGCTCCTGTCGACTTCCTTGATATGATATCTTCCCCGCTCCAGATTTCCTTCAGCAAAGTCTATCTCTATTTTCTGGAAATGCTTCTCTATCTCCTCTTTAATGCTTTCAATCCCCTTATTTACTCCTTTAGCTCTTTTTGCCATTTTTCAATGAGCTGCAAGACCTTTTGAGCCTTGTCTGGTGCTACTCCTAGTTCTTCTTCATCATTTTTGACTCTTTTGTATGCATCATATGCTTCCTTGCCAATCTTGCGTATAAACTCCCTTTTCATGTATTCCTGATTTTTCTTAAGCAACCACATTAAGTAGAGCTCCCTTAGCCTCAATACCAAAGAATAGACAATCCCATCAGGAACATCCATGCAATTTTCTTCACATGTTCCGATTATATCCCGATTTATCCTTGTTACGCTTCTTATTTCAGATAGCTGCTCTTGGACATTAAGCACCGGCATTTGTTTTCTCATATTTTCAAGCAAATTCTTATCTATAATAGCCCTTGCTTCTCGGATCATCCATTGATAAGCCAGGCTTTTTCTTAGATTCTTAAGCAATTTGTCTTTGGCAATAAGCAATAATTCATAATTTCTTTCCTGTATCAATCGGCTTGTGTTTCCAGTTATCACAAGAATATCAATATCGCTTTCTGGCTCGTTTTCTTCCCGGGCATAGCTTCCATAAAGGTATATTCCAAGCACGTCTTCATTTAATTTGTGCTTCACGAGAATTTCAAATGCTTCCTTTGCAAGCTCTTCAAATGAGGGCTGGTATAATGTTACTATTACTTCCTTATTGAGCCATCTTCTTGGAAGAAGGACTCCTGCTGAGGTTCCAACTTCCCTTGCCTGCTTTATGATCGTTTCCATTATAATATATTATAATGTCTTGTTTTATAAACTTTCCTGTTCATAATCCTTATAAATGTTGTTCTGAAATTTTACTTCATGATAAGGATTGTCGGGGCAGGGCCTGCCGGGAACTATGCTGCCTACTTACTGGCAGACAAGCTTGATGTTGAAGTGCATGAAGAGCACAAGGAAATTGGCGAGCCAATACAGTGCACTGGAATACTAACTGGGGACCTTAGAGATTTCATGCATATTGACAAGGAGTTTTTAGTGAATACAATCAAAAGGGTCAGGGTTTACAGCAAGAACAATGAGTCCAGGTTTACACTGCAGAACCCAAATTATGTTGTGCACAGGGCACTTTTTGACAGCAGTATTGCGAAGCTGGCAAGGGAGAAAGGAGCCAAATACAATTTGCATTCAAAGTTTCTAGGGTGCGCTGTGCATGATGATAAGATACACTGCCAGTTCAGCGACGGGGAAAGGGATGCTGACTATCTCATAGGGGCTGATGGGCCGCATAGCAGCGTTGCAAGAAGCGTTGGAATCTTTGGAAAGAGAAAATTTTACTTTGGGCTGCAGGCAACTGTCAAAAGAAAATTTGAGAAGGACTTGGTCGAGTTCTACATTGGAAAGCACTACATCGGGTGGGTTGTGCCTGAAAGTGAGGAGTATGCAAGGGTTGGAGTCAGCTCTGAGACTGTTGCTGCTGAAAAATTCAAGGATGTGCTTGAGAAAGTTGGAGGAAGGATTGCTGCAAGGCAGGCTGGGCCAATTCCTATTTACCAGAATGGGATTAAGACTTCCTTTAAGGACAAGGTGTTTTTGATCGGGGATGCTGCATGCCAGGTAAAAGCAAGCACGCATGGAGGAATCATTCCTGGATTTGTTGCTGCACAGGCGTTAGCGCAGGCGCTGAAGACAGGAAGCAGCTATGACGTGCTGTGGAGAAGAAAATTGGCTAAAGACTTAAGAATACATGCGATGATCAAGAGGATGATGGACAATTTTTCTGACAATGACTTTGACTACTTATTAAAATTAATGAACCAGGAGAAAGTGCAGAAGATCATTGAAGAGCATGACAGGGAGTTTCCAAGCAGGTTTGCAATGCAACTGATTTTGAAAGAGCCTAGATTTTTGAAATTCCTGGCTAAGGCTATCTAATACTTGTGCACTCTCAAGAAATCGTAAATTGCCTTTGCCTCTCTTTGCGTTACCAAGTTCATTCCCAAACGGTTGAGCTTTTCCTTGTCTTTGCACGGCAATTTGTCATTTTCATCAAAAAATTCACGTGCCCTTCCCAAGCTTATGTACCTGTCCCTTGGCGGCAAGTCTGGGTTTTCCCGGTGCAAAAGGTATAAAGGTGCACGAGCAATCTTTCCTGTGTTTTCATCATAGAAAAGGCGCTTGACTAATTCATATCTCCCTTTTTCTGTCACTGTTGCTTCCAGTACGGCATCCTTTACCCTTAGCTTTCCTATCCTATTTGGCTTTCTTGACTCTTGCGCCATATCGCTTAAGATAGTGGTAATCTCTTCATCTGTCAGTTTCTTTTCTGTTGTAGTCATTTTCTTTTTTGATGAGTTTTTTGTCAATTTTTAAGGCTTGTGAACGATGAAAAAAGAAATGAATACGATAGCAAGCTCTTAGTTTGAAACACTCCCTTCCATTGCCTTTTGTGCTGTAGCTGGTGCTGGCGTAGTTTCAACCAATCTGAACATTAGTTTTTTGTATCCTTCTCCTGTAGGCACGTCAATCGG
>DATDZK010000034.1:0-2939 GCA_035288725.1 Candidatus Nanoarchaeia archaeon
TTCATCATAGAAAAGGCGCTTGACTAATTCATATCTCCCTTTTTCTGTCACTGTTGCTTCCAGTACGGTATCCTTTACCCTTAGCATTCCTATCTTATTCTTCTTTTTTGATTCTTCTGCCATCTCTCTGAAAGCTGGGCGAATTTCCTCTTCTGAAGAAGTGTGTTTGGCTTTTTCAAAAATTAATCCTTTCTTTTCTTGCTCAGGGGTTCTTCTTACTCCCTTGAATACTTGTGCTTCCAGACCCGTTGGTTCTTCTTCTGCCATTTGTTCTGCTGTCATTTTTTAGTCTTTTAAGGCTTGTGAACGATGAAAAAAGAAAAGAATACGATAGCAAGCTCTTAGTTTGAAACACTCCCTTCCATTGCCTTTTGTGCTGTAGCTGGTGCTGGCGTAGTTTCAACCAATCTGAACATTAGTTGTTTGTATCCTTCTCCTGTAGGCACGTCAATCGGAATGCCATATAATGCATATTCATTTGGAAGGAATACATCGCCCGGGATACTGCCCCCTGTTTCGAATGCTATCCTTGCGCGCTCTTTCAGATTATTCGCATATACCCATGCAGTTTTTGCATTTAAGCGCAAATTTTCTCTGTCGCCTGCGGACCAGCATCCTATAGATCCAGGTCGTCTCATATCATTATAGCGTGTGAGCACAAAGTTTACAGATCCGATTGCTCCCTGCGCACCCCCTATTGGGATGTTGCCCCTGTTTAGGCTTTTTCCAACACCCACTTCTACAACATCTACATCCAAGCCTGGCCTAAGATGATCTGCCATTTCTGTGGCATCTAGCTTCTGCAGTGTAAGGGCTAGTGCGTCATTTACTCTTCTTTTTCTGTCAGCAATTTTACTTACTAAGTAGCTTATTCCTGCTTGTTCATCTGTCAATACGTAGCGCTTCATTTTGTTTACTCCTTAGAAAAGGGTCAATTGCCTTCCATTTTCTGCCATAGAGGCTAAAACCTTTTTTACAACTGAAACATCTGAAGCTAATCCAGTCACTGTGTAGACAACTCCATCTTTTGTGAGTTTTGCGCCTAACTTTAGTGTTGTATCTCCGCTGAGTTTTGTTCTATTGTAACCATAATTGAGGCTGCCATAAGCTTCACTTACAGTTTTATCTTCTATTGATTTATGCCTTCCTGTAAGATTAGGGAAATCTCCTTCTGGAATGAAGAACTTTCTTTCAGTTTTTCCTGTTGCTGCTTCCATATCTTCCATGCCTTTTTTCACAATATCCATTAATCCTTTAGCAGGAAGCCCTCTTACTGTCAAAACCGCTTTTATTTGTCTATTTTGCCAATCCCATTCACCTAGCGGGGCAGGGAGCGTATCGGTGTATCCCAATGCAAAATTATCCTTTACTTTAGCTCTTTCAATGTTATATGTTCTGTTTGCTACGGTGTATGCCATTTTGTTTGCCTCTTGGCATTTTCTTGAAATACCTATTATTACTATGGCTGAATGGGTATATAAAGCTTGTGAATGTTACCACCTTAAAGTAACTATGTTATGGAAAACCGAAGAATTGCCGCTATGCCTGCCAGGCCTTTCAGCTTCTTTTCAGGATCGCAGTCCTTGCTTAGAATCAACACTTTTCCGCCCATATCTGCCACCTGCTTCATAAGCCTGTCCAATGGTTCATACTTGCCTTCTGCACGCGCATTCTGGATGAATGATTCTGCCAATAACAAGACGTTCACTGCGCCAGCATCAGCTGCCTGCTGGACTTCATTCAGGCCATAGGTTGCCTTTCCTGCCTTTGCAATCTCCTTTAACAGATCTTCCATAGCCTGCGTCTCCTGGTAGATGCGCTCTTCCTGCAAGACCTTCTGCAGTTCCTCGCGCTTCAGCACTTCCTGGATTCCAGAAGGGCCTGCATGGCTGCATGTTGCTGGATGAGCCTTGGCTGAAAGCTCAGGAGCCTCTTTTTTCAGCAGCTGGAGCAGATCTTCCTTGAAGAATGCCGGAGATGCCAGGATAATTGCTGATGGCCTGAAACGAGCATCATATTCCTGCAAGCGCTCCTTTAATTGGTCATAGAATCTGCCTTCCTTGACGCCAGACTTGAACTGCTTCTTTTCCACTTCGCCTGCTATTGAATCGAGGACTTGCAGGCCTGTGTCCTTGAGCAATGCGAATGTTGCCTCTTCCCTGTCAAAAACCAAAATGAGAATATTGGCCCTGCCTGATTTTTCTGCTTCTTCCAGCTTTAACAGGATATATTGAGAGACCCTTTGCTTCTGTATCTTGATGATTGCATGCTGCTCCACTTCCAGGGTATGATAGCTGCCTTTTGGAATGTCCTCGTGCTCTGAAATTACCTTGCCTAAAATACGCAACTGATTTGTGCTTTGAGAAAACTCTACACGCTCAACTTCAATTGTAGCAGTCAATGTCTTCTTGATGACCTTGTCATTGGCTATCTTCAGTTTCCTTTCTGTCTTGCCTGTGATGTGATCGCCTTGCTCTATCATCTGGGAGAGATACCATAAATCCTCTGGAGTTGTAACCTGGAGATGGAGGAATGCATTCTTCAAATCTTTCTTGAGGATTTTCATTGCAACTTTTTGCTGATGATATTCTGCAGTCTTTCTATGATCATGAGAATATTCTTAAGCCTTCCATCAAGGTAACTTTCCTTCACAAAAAAGCCATCATATGCTACCTGGTTCCTTATTTCTCTGAGCTCATCGATAACCGAAATTTCGAATCGTGTCAGCTCTGATTTATACACTTTTTCTATATACCTAATAATATTCCTGTGCGCCCCTTCTCCCTGCGTTTTCCAGCCATCCAAGAGCAGCAATATGCTCATGAGCTCGCGAATGATGTCGTAGTAATCCTTGGTTACCTGGGATGGGAACTGAGATTTGTCAATGCCCTTGACCATCTCCAGCGTGCTTTCCACCATGCGCAGGATAGACCTTGCCT
>DATDZK010000035.1:0-12696 GCA_035288725.1 Candidatus Nanoarchaeia archaeon
TCTCTAAGTTCCCCGAGTCCTTCCTTTTGGAACCTTTTCCCATCAAAATGCTCTACTTTTGTTATGGAATCAAGGGTCCTTTTGGCAAGACTAATCCTTATAACCCCGCGGCCGAAATACGAATCTCTTGATGCTGAAATCAAGCCTTTTTCTAATAACTCATCTGTTCTTTTTCCAAAGGTGTAATCTTCAAGAATGCGACTTTTATTACTCTTATCAAAGTAGCCTAGACATGAAAGAAAAGGCCCCCAATAATAACCAAACATAGGTACATCACGGGGATCTTCAATAACAAGGTCATTATTCCAAGTAATTTTCTTGCTTTTTTTAATTGGTATTGCACTGCCCTCTTCATCAACAAGTTTAGTTTCGAATGAGTTGTTTAATACAAAAATTTTGCAATATACTGGATCGTTAAATCCTATACCTTCTAATGCCAAGTCTTGAATGTTTCTAGGAAGAGAGCTGTGCTCTATTGTTTGCTGTGGTGCACTGGTCTGCTGTGCTTCATTTTTGTCGCTTTGTTGACTTCCCCCTTGCCCACATCCAAACGATGAGAGGACAGTTGCGACACAAAGAGTAGATTTAACAAAAGAATTAACAGTTGTTCTTCCCAGTCCCTGGATAATATCTTCTAATCCCATTTTATCCCCTTATTTTTTAATAATTAGGATTTTATAAATTTATTCTTATTTATCCAGATAATTACACCTTCAGCTTTGTGATAGTGAACTTGGGTGATGTCAGCTTTGTGGCACGCTGCACCTGGATGCGGAGGTTGCCTACTGCATAATCAAACATGTTTGCTTTCCTGTCAAGCTTAGGATTTGTCTTCTGTATTAGCTCTTCAACAAACTCCTGCATTTCATCTGGAGCAAACCGGACATTTGTCTGCAGCTCCTGGTGAAGATAGATAACCTTGACACAGTCTTTTGGGCTGTTGCAGATTACTTTTTCAACATACTTGTCGCGCAGGATTGGTTCTATCTTTCCGAGACGGGAATCGCGCATGGCATAATACTTGATTTTTGTTATCAGTTCCTCTGCTTCTGGAAGGTGCAATTTCCTTGCCTGCTTTTTAATTACATCAAGCAGAGCATCACCGTGCACTTCCTTCCTTTTCAGCTCTTCCCTTACCCGATGCAATAGCTGCTTGTCTGGCTCAAACAGTTCAGGCTCATGGATGGTGTATTGTGTACCTACATCAACTGTAGCCAATGATTTTTGCGTGCGCTTGTCTGCCACAAGAGTGTAGGTCCTTCCTGGCTCTCCTAGCTGAGGAAATGCAGATGCAATAGAAGGAGGCTCCGGAAATGGAGGAATCATTTCTGGCTGCGGCGGGATATTCTGCATTTGAGACTGCTCTGGAGCTTTTGGAATTGAAGGATGATATTCTGCTGCAGATGCAGGCTGCAACTTGGTAATCTGGAGCTTGCCTGGCAAAACTGCAACCCGCGCAAAAGGCTGCTGGATAGCTGGCTGCTGGACTTGCTTGTGCGCAGAAGCATAAAGTAAAGCTTTGGTGAATTTTCTCAAGACATAGGCATCTTTCTGCAGTGTTGGATGCTGCAACAAGAACATTATCTGCTTAAGCTCTCTTGTATTCTGCTCCTGCAACTCATCCACCAAGAAAAGGATATCATCATCCATGCTCAAAACTCTGTCTTTGGCAGCGGCTTAGAAGATTGGAAATTGCCTGGCTGGAATCCTATTGTGGTCTTGTCACGGACATAGCGCTCCAGCAACAGCAAGCCGCGGGCAATGGTCTTGTTTTGCTCCAATAATGCCTCTAGCTGCCTTGCCAATGGCTCCTCTACCTCTCCCTTTTCAATTGCCCTGGCAGCAGTCTCGAAGACATCAAGCAGATGCTTCACGCGCAAGGTTAGTTTAGAAATGGAATCAATAAGCTCTGCGGATTTCTTCTGCAGCTCCAGGTTGTTCTGGATTAATGCATCAATCACCTCTTTCTCAGCCATATCAACCTCTCATTAATAAAGCAGGAACGAGGTATAAAAAGGTTTGGTTGAGTTATTTTAAAGGCAGCTTTCTCAGGCCCTCTGACAGTCCTTCCTCTGCCTCGAACTGCTCGAACAATCTCTTGATGTTCTTCTGCTGCTCTGTTGTTAATTTTTTGCTGAAGATTGATATTGTCTGGCGCTTGAACTTTGACAAATCAATGCCTTCGATTGTCTTCACAAAGTGGATTGAATCAAGATTTCTTTTCTCTCCAAGCTTCATGAGCGCATCAAAAATGAATTCTTCGTAGCCCTTTCCCTTCTCGTCCACAGCCAAATGCTCTATGATTAATTGATCAAGCTGCACAAAGAATGAGACATAGCCCAAGATCTTGTTGTCTGCCTTTAGCACATATTCCTCTCGGTTCCTAAGCTTTTTTGGAACGTTCTCTGCAGGCGTGGCTTTCAAGAATTTCATCATAGGAAAAACACATAACTTGATTAAATAGTTTGTGGACTTTGCAGATTTTTAGAACCAATTATTTTTAATAGCGTTGCAAATTCAGAGGCTAACATTGCAGGATCAACTACTTTTCCTTGAAGTTGCTTTAATGCCCTAATATTCTGCTCCTGCCCCTTGTATACAATGCCTATATCTATCTCCATTTTAGTCCTCTCTGGCCAGGTAAGTTTATCTATGCCTTCTACATCCTCTAGTGTCCACATTTCTGATACCCTGCCTTTAGGATCTATAACACACCCAACTACAGTCGTTTCTTGCTTTCTCTGATCTTCAGAAACAGTACCAAGATGAAACATAAAACTTTCATTGTAGCATAGCCTGATCTTCTCCTCATATTCATTTTTTCTCATGATCTCCAGGATATCTTCTCTTGATGTCCCTATTTCCCTTCCTTCATGCAAGGCTGTGCTTTCTACCCCATACTCAAGAAAATAGCCGTTTACAGGAAAGGTCAGCCTGCGATATAGGCAGTATAAAGACCCCTCTGCTTCATCAATATCATCCCGGTTGATACGCGGACTGGCAGACGCATATGCCCAGCGCAGTAAAGCCAGGAGTCCAGAATCCTGCATCCCTGTTTCTCTTTTCCAAGATTCTATTGTAGGGAGAACAAATTTCCTTCTCTCATGAACGTAAAATCTCGGCTGCAATTCCGGAAAATCCTTTTCCAATGCCTTTTCTAGCGATGTTTGCATGGCAATACTAATTCATTATGGTATTTAAACCTTTTGCTAATAATTACTTTAAAGTAGTTAAATTAGTCCATCCCTTCCATTCCGCCCATGCCTTGAGGCATGCCAGCTGGAGGACCGCCCTTTGAAGAGCCTGCAATCACATCATCAATGCGCAAGAGCATTTCAGCAACCTCAGAAGCAGAGCGGACTGCCTGGGTCTTGATCTTCAACGGTTCTATGACCCCTGCCTGCCAAGCATCCACAGTTTTTCCTAGGAAAACATCGATGCCTGCCCACTTCTGGCCCTTCTCATGAGCTACCTTCATCTCTGTAAGCATGTCAATAGGATCCAATCCTGCATTCTCTGCAAGCGTCCTGGGAATAACTTCCATTGCATCTGCAAATGCCAATACCGCAAGCTGCTCCCTGCCAGACAAGGAATTTGCAAACTTTCTCAATTGCAATGCCAGCTCTGTTTCTGTAGCGCCTGCGCCTGCTACTGCCTTGCCATCGCGCAATGTTGTTGCAACATCACCAATTGCATCTTTTAATGCGCGTTCCACCTCATCAACGACGTGCTCTGTTCCTCCCCTCACAAGCAAGGTCACTGCCTTTGCGTTCTTGCAGTCGCGGACATAAGTCATTTCCTCATCCTTAACCTTGACCTCTTCTACAAGACCAGCCTGCCCTAAGTCCTTTGCAGACAAATCCTCCAAGCTTGAAACAATTACAGCCTGGGTTGCCCTTGCTAATTTTTCCATGTCTGACTTCTTGATTCTTCTTGCAGCATAAATTCCTGCCTTGGCTAGATAATGCTGCGCAACGTCATCAATGCCTTTCTGGCAGAATATAACGTTTGCCCCTGACTTGATTATCTTGTCTGCCATTTTTCTGATCATTTCCTCTTCCTTCTGCATGAATGCCTCTATCTGCTCAGGAGATGAAATCTGAATCTTTGTGTCTATTTCAGCAGACTTAATCTCTACAGCAACGTCCAATAAAGCTATTTTTGCATTCCTCATTTGCTTTGGCATGCCTGGATGGACCTTTTCCTTGTCAAGCACAATTCCCTGAATCAGCTCAGAATCCTCTACACCGCCCCCGACCTTCTTTTCAAGCTTGATGTTCTCTGTGTCAATTTCATTGCTGTCAGCTACCTGCTTGATCGCCTTTACAGCTAAATCAGCAAGCAGTTCCCTTGAGAAGCCTGCAGCCTTGCCTGTCATTGCTGTGGTTGCAATCTTCTTCAATGTTTCAGTGTCAGCTGCTGCGATTGGCTGTGCTATGCTGTTCAAAATCTTGATAGCCTGCTCAGACGCAACCCTGTAACCTCTGGCAATAACTGTAGGATGGATTTCCTGCTCGAGCAAGCGCTCAGCGTTCTTCAGCAACTCTCCTGCAAAAACAACAGCTGTAGTTGTGCCGTCTCCAACCTCATTTTCCTGCGTCTTTGCAACTTCCACTATCATCTTTGCTGCAGGATGCTCTATCTGCATCTCTTCCAGAATTGTAACTCCATCATTTGTAATTGTAACATCTCCCAACGAATCTACAATCATCTTATCCATGCCTTTTGGGCCCAATGTAGTCCTGACTGTATCTGCCACTAGCTTCGCAGCCATGATGTTTGTGCGCTGCGCGTCCCTGCCAAAGGTCCTGGTGTATCCCTCAGGCAAAATGAAAATAGGTTGTGTTTGCTGTGCCATGCTATACCCCCTCAATTTTTGAGAATAGAAAACATTTCTTGCTGGTGGTATATAAACCTATTGTTTTGTGCCGGAGCAGATTGAAGGCATACCAGAACATTCAGCTATCAAAATTCCTTGACAAACTTGATCAATTCGTCTGCCTTCCTAAACTCCAGGAATTCCTCCTTTGTCAGTGCTGGCAATTCCCTTGGCTTGCGCTTATTGAAAATAACAAGATCATCAGCATTTAACAGCTGAGAGACAGCTTGCAGATTTTTGTCTAGAGTATCCCCTATAGTGGTAAGGATAATTTCCTCCTCCTTTCTTGCAAGAATGTCACAGGGAGCCTTTTCTGCCTCTGTCGCATGAAAACCAAGATGCAGGAACTTCTGCGCTGCGTATTGCGAGCACTTTCCTGGAGACTCTGCTGCCTGGAAGATGTCAAAATGTTGGAAGACAGAAGAGCCCAGCAATGCATGCAGACGGAATGCTCTTTGCAAAGAAATAGTAGAACCTTGCCTGTATTTTGCAAACATCTTTGCAGAAATGCCTATCTTTCTTGATAATATGCCTGGAGAATATTCCTGAGAGTCCATTATCGCCTGCAATCTTTCCATGTTCATCTGCACTACCATGCCTGAAGGTGTTGCCTGCACTACTGGAAATTGCTCCTGCATGCATGCATCAAACGTAGCTGCTGTTATAACAGGAATGCCAAATGACTGATAGACTACATTATCCTGCAGCTTGCTGCCTGCCTTCTCTGCAATCACTATTGGAGATGCATACAAGACAGAGGCGATGCCCTTCATTTCCTCAGCGTCAGTGGCAGTCATTGCGTTCCTGTCTTCAAGAATCTTCATCAAAATAATTCTTCCTTGTTTTCTTGCAAGAATGTCAAAGCAGCAATGAATGGACTTGACTGCATAGCCCTGCTTGACCAGCATTTCTATTACATGCTCTTGTACCTGCTTCTTCATGCTCCTTTCTGGACATGCAGACTTAAAATGCTTTTCGCCTAGCGCAAAGCTTATATGGCAATTTCCTTCCTAAAATTTCATGCCTGCTGTCATACGCCACGAAGGCATTTTTGACCACGAAGCACTGTACAAGGCCACCAAGGATTTTGCTGATGCATATAGCTACAAATACACAGAAAAGGACTTCACAAAGAGGCATTCTCCTGACGGAGGGGAGTACAAAATAAAATTCACCCTGAAGAAGAATGTTGACGACTACACTCGCTATACTCTGGAAATCGAGATCTGGGTGTGGAAGGGCGTTGAGATAATCATAGAAGAAAATGGAAAGCAAGTGAAAAGGACCAAGGGCGCTGTTGATATCATTGTTGACCCAAAGTATGAGAAAGACTATGAAAAAATGTTCGGGCCTACAAGATGGCCGCAGTTTGCCAAGAAGTTTGCTGAGCGCTACTTCTGGAAGAAACGATTAGACGAGGTTGAGGACAAGATGATGATGGAAATTGCTGATCTCAAAAAAAGGTACAAGGAAGTTCTTGGGTATCCTACTTGAATTGTAGCAATCTTTATTAAGGATTCTTCTCCTGTAGAATTCATGGCGAAGGACTACGTTGCTGACTTGAGCCTTGGATTTGACGGGGTGTGCTGCCTTGATGAATTCTACAGGCATACAAAGAAGTTCATGGAGCGCCAAGGGTATGACTGCAGCGAGCCAAGCTACAGGGAGGTGCAGAGAGGAAAGAAAAAGACTATTTTCTGGGACTGCGCCACTGAGAAGAAATACAATGACTACATAAAGAATCATATTGATGTCTCCTTTGAAGTTAGGGATGCTGAAGAGGTAAAAGCAAAAAAGAAAAACACTTACCAATGCAGCCTAAAGGTAAAGGTTAAAGGCTATATTGAGAAAGACTATGAGGAGAGATGGCACTGGAATCCATTTGTTTTCTTTATCAGGGAAGTGATGGACAGGTTTGGAAACAGGAATGCCATGGACAGGTGCGGAAATGAAATCAAGGATGAAAGCAGGAACCTAATCAATGACTTAAAAGCGTATCTGAACGTGCAGGTGCAGTAAAAGCCTTAGTTTTTGCATTATTGAATTTTAAGAATCAATCAAAATTTTTGCGCGCCTGCGGCGCATGCAAATACCCCAAGAGCAGCATCCGAGTCCAGCGGATCCCCGTAGTAAACCAAGATAGCCCTGCCGGCACCAGCCCAGAACCACGCGACAGTACCATCACATGGGCAATAGAAGCAAATATTATTCTTCGCGTCAAATCCCTGCCTGCGCGATTCTCTCACAGGCATGCCTTGCTCATTGAAGACCAGGTCCACCAGGGTGCCACCAGAAATGCTCTTTTCCAGCTGCAAAGCCTCTGTGACTTCCTCAACTGTATCTGGTTTCCTTATCCTGTTGTATGTGATGAGTGTCCTGCCTTGCTGCTCTGCAAACTTTGCATAAAGCCATGCCCAGCAGCCTTCTGTTAGCGGGCTGGCAACCTCATTTGCTGCATCCCTTGTAAGCACTTTTCCTGCTCCATCATATAGCCTGGCATCTCCAGCTGCTGCTTTTATTGCCTTGTTGCGATAGGGCATGAAGATTGCCGGGGAAGGCATGAACAGTCCTTCTTTCTTTAAAGAAGCGTCAGCAGCATCAAAATTTAGATTGTTATGCGACTGCTCCCTTTCTATCATGAATTTTGTTCCAGGAATGCCTATATAATGAGAGAGATCCTTTGGCTGAACCAATGTTCTCGCAGGAACCACATGTTGAGCAACCATTCTTTTTCATGAAATCTTACCATATTTAAATCTTTCTATTCTGTTATCACTTTTAAGGGCTAAAAATCTTTCGTCGTCCACAATCTTTATATACCCAGTTTCCTCAAAATCCTTAGCCCGCCATGAGAATACCCAATGGAGGACGGCTGTTGCCAGTCTATGAGCTTGGGGGTTAGTGTCGCGGGCGATACTATTCACAACAAGAACAAACCTTCACTTTCATTACATCATGCTTGAAGACAAAATAGATGCATTGAGAAGATAAAAAGAGAAAGCCAGGCTAGTTCTTGCGGTAAGCAGTGATACACAATGAAAACAACCATTATCAGGGGGAATGCACCATGGGAAAGATCAGTCCTGTTTCTGCGAAATACATTATCAACTCGACAATTACAATTGAAGGCGTTGTTGACAGGCCAGATGTCATTGGAGCAATATTCGGGCAGACTGAAGGATTATTAGGAGAGGATTTAGAATTAAGGGAGCTGCAGCGCTCTGGAAGAATTGCCAGAATAGAAGTAAGGCTGGAAACCAGGAGCGGAAAGACCCAGGGCAATATTATAATTCCCAGTTCTCTTGACAAAACCGAGACTGTCATTATTGCTGCTGCACTTGAGACCATACAGAGAATTGGGCCGTGCAATGCCAAGGTGAAGATTGACAACATTGAAGACGTAAGGATAAGCAAAAGGCAGTTTGTAATTGACAGGGCCAAAGAGCTGCTGAGAAACCTGACAGATACTGTTCTTCCAGACTCGCAGGAATTGACAGAGGAAGTTGCGCAATCAGTCAGGGTGATGGAGATTACTGAATATGGAAGGGACAGGTGCCCTGCTGGTCCGGGCATTGACGAGAGCGAGGAAGTTATTGTTGTTGAAGGAAGGGCAGATGTCCTGAACTTGCTGAAGCACGGGTTCAAGAACGTGATTGGCATGAGCGGCACTGTGATCCCTCCAACTATAGTTGACGTGTGCAAGGCAAAGACAGTCACCTTATTTGTAGATGGAGACAGGGGAGGGGACTTGATTATAAAGGAACTAAGCAACCTATCTGAAGTGGACTTCGTTGCCAAAGCTCCTGACGGAAAGGAAGTTGAAGAGATTACAAAGAAGGAGATTCACAAGGCCTTGCGTTCAAGGATAACAATGGAGCAGGCGCAGCATGAGATGAAGGACACAAGCGAGAGGATAAGGCCTGTGACAACAATGAGCAGGCCTGAGCGCGGAGAGATAAGGCAGCAGCGCATTGAACCAAGAATTGAAAGGCCTGACAGGAATGACAGGGACAGGAGAGGATTCAGGAGAGAAGACTCGCAAGAGCAGCATGTGAAGTATGCTGAGCAGCACTACAAGAAAATGCTGGAGGACTTAATGGGGACTAGAGGAGCTTACCTGCTTGATGAGCAGGCAAATATTCTCGGAAAGGTGCCGACACCGGAAGTGGCAGGCACTGTAAAAAGCCTGGAAAACGTGCATGCTGTGGTGCTTGACGGGTCTATCACCCCAGATCTTGTTGATGTTGCGCAACGCTCAAGAATAAGATACCTGGTTGCCAGCGATTCCAAAGTCAGGCCTGGAACAAGCAGGGTGGCTATTGTTACTGCTGCTGAATTAAGCAAGCAACAGGAATAAGCTTAAATATTATCTTTCTTTTTTTATAACTATGAAAAGAGGGCTGTGGCAGAATGACAAGCTGATGATTATTGGCCTGGTTGCAATTGCTGCGCTTGTGATCTACACTTCTGGCGTGATAAAGAAAGACTGCGGGAGGGACAAGCTGTGCTTCCAGGGACATTTCCAGGAATGCAAGACTGCAAGGCTGATTACAATAAAAAATGACAATGTCTATTCATATACAGTAGAAAGCAGCTTCAGCAGCTCCTGCAATATGCGCGTGCGGATGGAGAGGATTGCTTTAGGAGCAGATCCGCATTTCGAACAGCTGCTTGAGGACAGGGATATGTACTGCAAGATTCCAAGGGAGCAGCTTGCTGAGGTTGATCCTGACAACTTCAATACATTCATTGACTACTGCTCTGGAGAGCTGAAGGAAGGGCTGTATGAATTAGTGATTGAAAGGATGTACACATTGGTTGTGAAGGAGCTGCAGGGGATTTTGCAGCAGTCTGAGAAAGCATTATTGGAGAGAGTATGAGAATTGAGAAGAAATGCTGGCTTGAATCCTTTGCAAGAATTCTGAGCGGGGAGAAAACTATTGACTTGCGACTGGCAGACTGGGAATGCAAGCCTGGAGACATCCTGGTGCTAAGGGAATACGATCCAGAAAAGAAAGTTTATACTGGAAGAGTTTTAGAAAAAGAAGTTGCCTACGTCATGAAAACCAAAGGGCAGCCATATTTCAAGAAAGAAGACGTAGAGAAATATGGATTTATTATTCTGAGTTTGAAATAGTCATAGCTTTTGCCCTACCAAGGCTGGAGAAAGCAGGATATCTAACGCAAACTAGCGACAAGGCCTGGATTTTTAGCCAATAATGATAAGAAAAGGATTATCACAGCCACCACGAAAATGAAGTAAACTGCCACGTTCAGCGCAGTAGCTAAACCAGCACTATGCGAATCAAGTTTATGGATAATCCTATAAGTTTTATACAAAATGAAAAATGACCAAATTGTGTATACTGTGCTTACTATTCCCTCGAACAAAAATATCAAAGGCAAAATCAGGGGCAAAGGATAAAGAACAACCTTCAGAAAATCATGATAATTTCTTGGGCTACCACCGCATAAAAGGCCTATGCCATGCGGAATCAATCCAACGATATAATTTATTAAAAAAACAAATAATGGGATGAAAATTAGTGCTGCCAGAAAAACAGCAATTATCACAGACAGATTAAAATCTTTTAGATAGGGCATAAATAAAGCAACGCTTGTAAATGCAATAATCCCAAAAACCAATATTATCAGAAACATACTCAACATGGTATAACCAAAAACTCGCTTGAATGCATGCGGGTCATTGCCTATCTTTCTATAGACCTCATCTTTCAGGGAGAAGATCCCCAGAACATCTTTGATATAAACCATGGAAAAACTTTAGATCCTTTACCTTATAAATATTTTCATTTTATAGTTACTTAATAATAGTAATACCCAATATTAAGTTTAGCATTAAATGTAGGCAACTTACCCTCGAGCAGGACAACCACCAGGAGTTAACCCTGATCTTTCCTCAGCTCTGCAACCCCCAAAGCGCCACATATATTCCTTAGTGCTGCTCCATTCCTGGCCTGACACGGTTCAAAACATATAAGCCGATGAGGACAAAGCGTCGTCGTACGGACCAAGACCCCTGATCATCATCCAGTTCTCAGATAAGCTTCGGACCCCCAAAGCTCGTTTGGGATTTAGAGCAGAGAGCTAGCCTGCCGCCATAGCCTACAGATAATCCCTAGATTAGACTGATTAAAAAGATTGTGGATTTGAAAGTTTTAATCTGGTTATGTTCCTGCAAGTAATCCTGTTAAGATGGAAAAAGAAAGTTTTTAAAAAGCAGTGTTTCCCAACTTCCCTCATGAAAGCATGGGTGATACTGGCATTATTGCTCCTTAGCGCATGCACCTCTCCTGGCGTTGAACATAAGGTCACCTTAGATGTGCAGCAACCTATAATTGCAGGGCAGCTGACACTGCTGACAGTCTCGCTGACCAATCAGGATGGAGAACCACTGCCTTTGGAGATTGCGCACGAGAGAATAATACACCTTGTCATAATCGGCGAGGACTTCAACTCATTTGCCCACATACACAGCGAGGACATTGTTGACATTGAGCAGGTCAGAGATGCAGGAAAGTACCCATTCATATACGCATTCCCAAAAGCTGGGACATACCTCCTTGCTGCTGACTACCAGGTGGGCGGGGAGAGATACTTCGGCAAGCTGCGCGCAGATGTGCAAGGCACGCCTGAAATGCAGCCTCAAGAACCTTCATATGCGCGGGAGCAGAATGTTGACGGCTATGATGCCGAGCTTAACGGGCCTGACAAAATCGAGGCTGGAGAACCTACCTTGCTTACGTATACAATCTCAAAGGATGGAAAAATGATAGAAGACTTGCAGCCTTACCTGGGAGCGGCAATGCACATTGCAATTGCCTCTGAAGACCTGCAGCAGTTCCAGCATGTGCATGGCATGGCAATGCCAACAGGCGAGCATGCAGAGCACGAGATTGGGATGCTTCCTGCAGCATTCGGGCCTGATGTCAATGCAATGGTGACATTCCCAGTGGCTGGAACATACTACTTGTTTGGCGAATTCCAGCATGCAAATGAAGTCAGGACCAGCAAATTTACAGTCAATGTTGAATAACTGGAAGATTTCCGGATTTTTATGCAGAAAGCTTAAAAAGGCGCACTGACTTATTCTGTGCATGGCACAAGAAATGATCATGGTTTCAAAAGAAGAATATGAACGCCTGAAAAAGAAATCTCATGAAGATGAAGAAGATGCAATTGCACAAATACACAAAGGTCTTGACGATATAAAACAAGGTAAACTATACAAACGTAACCCAAAAACTGGAAAATTAGAAAAGATAAGAGATAGGAAAATGAATATCAAGGAACATCTTAAAAATGTATTGGATGATGTTAAGAAAGGCAGAATGCGCCGCTTCAATCCAAAGACTGGGAAAATGGAAAATATATTCTAGCGTGAACGAAGACCATCAAGCAAAACTCTAATATTTTCCGTGATAAACTTAATTATTTCTTTTTTTCTTTGAAGGTTATTAAAAGAATTCTCTTAGTTGTCTCGTCTGCAATGAAATAAAGGCGTTTGTTTAGAAATTTCTTTTCCCGAATACATGAAAAATGTAATATCTTTCCTGATACATCCTGAGCTAGCTTTTTCTTAATCTTATGTATCCATATTCTCTCACTCCCATCAGCATTTTCTTCTATTTTTGCAAATTCAGGCGTGTCAAATAATTCATACATGTACTAAGAGAATATCATTTCCTTAATATGCATTACTGGGAAAATTCCGAAAATCTTCCGGATTACCTCGTATGAAATTCTACAACGTCATTGTCTTTCAATACATGCTCTAATCCGCATGTCATACCTTC
>DATDZK010000036.1:0-2452 GCA_035288725.1 Candidatus Nanoarchaeia archaeon
AGCATATCCACGGCAGGGACGCTGTCATAGACAAGGATTTGGCTGCAGCATGCCTTGCAAAAGACATCAAGGCAGACCAATTAATCATACTGACAGGAGTGGACGCGGTGTACAGGGATTTCTCTACAAAGCGCAAGAAAAGATTAGCAAGACTCACAGCAAAGCAAGCAGAGCAGTTGTTGAAGCAAGGCCACTTTCCTCCAGGCAATATGGGCCCGAAGATCCAGGCTTCCATCCAATTTCTCAAGGCAAAAGGCAAGAAAGTAGTCATCACCTCTCCGGAAAAGTTGAAGAAGGCAATGCAGGGAAAGGCAGGAACTGTGATCACGTTATGAAATTGATTAAAATTGTACAGTAAAAAATACATATGTATGAAAAAGTAAACATTTGAAAAAAGAACATGAAAACAAGACACCTATTGTCCATCGCAGACTTGTCCAAAGGTGAAATAATTAAATTGCTGAAGCTAGCCGCCGCTGTGAAGAAGCATCCGAAGGAATATCACAGGGCATTGTACGAAAAAGTATTGTTAACCTTTTTCCAGATGCCTTCATTGAGGACAGAAGTGTCGTTTGATGTCGCCATGTTCACTATGGGTGGGGAAGTGGTGGACTATCATTCTGAAACATCTCCATGGGCAAAAGGCAAGGAAAGCATTGAGGATGTTGCGAAGGTTATTTCACGATATGTTGACGCAGTCATGGTGCGCATGCACGATCACAAGGATCTTTTGAAGCTGGCAAAGAACTGCTCTGTTCCTGTGATTAATGGCCTGACATCATACGAGCATCCCTGCCAGGTTCTTTCAGACATGCAGACTATCCAGGAAAAGTTCGGGAAATTAAGTGGATTGAGGCTTGCGTATTTCGGTGACGGCCTGAACAACGTGACGCATTCATTGTTGCTTGCCTGTGCAATTCTTGGAATGCACATTTCAGTTGCCTGTCCTGCTGGCAGAGATTACATGCCTGATCCAAAAGTAGTCAAGCAGGCTAAGCAGCTTGCAAGGAAGTATAACAAGGCTTCAATCCAGATTGAAGTCATCCACGACCCAATTAAGGCAGCAAAAGATGCAGATATTGTTTACACAGATTCATGGATGAGCTATCGCATTCCTCCAGAAGAAAAGCCAAAGCGCATGAAAATATTCAAGCCTTTTCAAGTAACTCCAAGGATCATGCACAAAGCAAGGAAGCATGCAGTTTTCATGCACGACCTTCCAGGATTAAGGGGCATGGAAGTTACTTCTTCTGTTATGGACAGCAAGCAGTCAATTATCTATGACCAGGCAGAGAACAGGCTGCACATGGAAAAGGCAATTCTGTTGCATCTTCTGCGTTGATTATTATCGAATTAAAGTGAGATCCAATAAATCTTTTGTAGATCATCAGTTTATCTTTGAAAATGGATCCAGCAGGATTTGAACCTGCGACCCTCGCGTTAGGACCGCGATGCTCTTTTTGGCTATTGAAGATAGTATCCAAGCTGAGCTATGGATCCGTAAGAAAAGAAGAAGAGCAGTGACTTTTAAATCTTCACTTTAAATCTGATCCACCCACAATTGATAAGGCTTCTGCGCCGAGTGTGGGATTCTCGTAAAATTCGAACCCACACGACGTCTGGTGACGTCACTCACTTTTCAGGTGAGCGCGTTGACCATTCCGCCAACCCAGCCTCGCAGTACCGATAGGTTTAAATAAAATAAAGACAAGTAAAGATAGGTTTAAATAAAATAAAGACAAGTAAATATTGTCTGGTGACGTTAGGCGTTGGGTTACCATTCTGTCGAACCCACGTTTTCTTTCTTCATAAGATTGAGGAGAAGTTAATCCTTAATATCCGTTGCTGAGAAATTTCCGAAAATCTTCTGATAAGAGCCAAAGGATTTGCATCTTTGCAAGAAAATTCCGGAAAAATAAAAAGAAGGATTAAATCTTCACTTCTATCTTCCTTCCAGTCTGCATTGCTCTCAGAAGCTCTCTTCCAGCAGCGCTCTTTGTATGCACCTTCAGATCTCCTTTCTTTGAGGAATATGCAGTCATCAGCAGCCTTCCGTCAACAAGGACTTCCACCTGCATTCCAGGCTCTGTGTACATCACAATGTTCTTGCCCTGCTCCTCAACCTTGAAATCAGCTTCTCTTTTCTCATTCGCAAGCTCGCGTATGTCCAGGCTGATCCCAAGGCTGCTCTCAATCTCCTCAATGTTCTTCCCGCCCCTGCCAATTATCCTTGCAATCTCCTCTTCAGGCACGTAAACAATAGCTCTTTCATTGCTCTGCACTTCCACCTGCACATCACTGTCAACAAGCTTCTGGAAATATCTCTTGATTTCCTTTGCTGCAAGATGCTGCGCTCCTGATTTTTTCGCTGCAATTTCCTGCACAGGTATAACAATTGTTTCATCTCCATAGCTGTATATCTCGAATTCCAGCTTGTTTGTCAGGAAATCCC
>DATDZK010000037.1:0-2543 GCA_035288725.1 Candidatus Nanoarchaeia archaeon
TCTTTGATTTTCTTCCTTCCTTCGTCAGTGAGCACGATGCATAAATTTTTCATGACGTTCATGGTTATATTTTCCTTATCTTTGTTTCTTTTCTTGGTTGTTGGAGTTGCCTCAGCAAATCCTTGAATTGTTCGTCAGTTATCCTTTCGCGCAGTCCAGAGCTTTTTGCTGCCTGCACAATCAGTGTAGCCGCCCTCAGTGCTAGCTCAGGATGCGCTGTCTTGACTGTGCCATAGCGCGTTATTGCTTCTCTAGTCATGTACTGCTTTGCCAGGTTTTCAAGCATCTCGATCTGCTGCTGCAGTTCTGCTTGCTTTTTCAAGGCCTCTTGATATTCCTCATTCATTGCTTGACGCTGCTGCTGATTTTGTCCAGGAAGCTTTTGCCTTTGCCTGTGATCGACCTTCCCTTGTGAATTCCTTTAGTGACCTGCTGGATATACCCTGCTTTCTCTAGCTGCTGAAGTATTGTTCTTATAATTTTTCTTGACCCAGGAACAGTTCTTTCAGGTTTTACTCCCTTGTTTTTCTTGTTTCCGAAAAGCACTGAAAGCTGGTTTGTTCCAATAGGGCTGTTCAGGTACACCTTTCTAAGCACTGCAGCTGCCCTGACATACCACCAGTCCAGGTTGCTTGGCACTCGCTCCTTTCCATGCCCTGTCTTGACATAAGCTGCCCAGTCAGGCATCTTTATGGTGCTTTTCAGTGATTCCGCAGCCTTCTGGATCAGCTGTGTTGCATTGACATCGTAAACAGTCATGGTAAAGCTACTTCCTTCAGAAATGCTTTTTAAATGTTTCTACAGGCGCTGCTAGAAATGCTCTTGGAAGTATGCTTTAACAGTTTCTTCTATTTTGCCAAGCAAGGTTCTTTCTTCAGGAGAAAATCCTCTGAAATAAGTATAAGAGACAATGCTATACTCGTCATATACGGGATCTTTTGGAGTAGTTTGCATAAGTTTCAATGCTTGGTATGTGAGTGGTGCTGTTGGAAAGATCTTATTGTCCTTCACGCAATATGCTTGTTCCAGCTTAAATCCAAGCTCCGCATGAGGCGCAGTCTGCCTAATGACTATATTGCATACTTGCCTGTCTTGCTGAATTTCCTTAGGGCTCCATGTTCTCTTTTCAACACTAGTGCAAGCAACAGTAACTGAAAGTTTCTGCATAAGATAAAGGCAGAGTACTTCTACTTGTTGTGCTTCGAGAGATGGGTTAAATTCAAATTCTCTTCTTATTTCCTTTTCCAAGGTTGTTGCAGCCATAAGCAGGGTAAATAAAACGTTCTTAATAAATCTTTGTCACCAGAAATTCCTACAACGCTGCCTTCTCATAAAGTGTAATGTTGATTCCAAAAGCGCAAAGCCGAATGCTTGTTTGCGATGATGCCAATAATGTAAATCCTATAGGTGTTTCTAACTTCTTTTTGTGCTTGTTGAAAACAGCAAGGTATTCTTTTGGTACTAGGTAAATAGTCATGCCTGCTTTAGATATTATTGCATCACCCAAATCCGCATCATGCTCGAACTTCTCATACGCAGAAGGATTGTTCTTGATGTTAAACAAAATCATCCTGAAGCGTTCCTTGAACCTTTCAGGCCTTTCAAGCTTGATCTTGGCAAGTTCTTCGTGGATGCTCATGAATGAACAACAGAACTACTGGTTTAAATGTATTTTCAGAATCGAAAGGTTTAAATATAACTTAGTTATATCAAGTTATATGGAGGTCGAGACAGTAGCAAAGAAGTGGGGAAGTTCTATTGGGGTTATTTTGCCGAAAAGTCTCGTGGAAGCCAGGAAGATAAAGGAAAACGATCGAATAATTGTAGAAATAAGAAGCAAAAAAGTAAAGGCAGGAGAACTCTTTGGAATATTAAAAGAGTGGAAAAAACCAACACAAGAGATTAAAAATGAAATGAAGAGGGGTTGGGATTAACGAAATATTTCTTTGACAGCTATGCGCTCATTGAATTATTCAAGGGTAATGCAAATTACGCCCCATATATCCAGGAAGAGGTGACTATTACAATCTTTAATCTTGCCGAGATTTATTATGCAATCTTGAATGGATTTTCGGAAAGCGTTGCTGACATTATCTATAGCAAATGCAAAAAGAGTGTTGTAGAGATTGGAGAAGATGTTTTAAAGGCTGCAATGAAGTTTCGTAAAGAAAACAAGAAAAAAGATCTTTCCTACACCGACTGTGTAGGGTATATCTATGCTTTAGAGAATAATCTTGTTTTTCTCACAGGTGATAAGGAATTCGAAAATATGAAGAATGTAGAGTTTGTGCGATAGTTCATGTCACAATGATGCATTCCCCTGGAGGCAATGCCTGCATGATTTCATTTAGGTCTTCAGCCTTTAATAAGTATCTGATTTTCTTTGCAGCATCGCTTTTCTTCTCATCTCCCTGCCTTACCACAACAAAACTCTTGCAGTGCTTCTTCACAGCTTTCACAGGCCCGCCCATGGCAATGCCATCTTCTGTTATGCCTACTGCCTGTTCCAGGCCTGGTTTGTAGTACTCTCTTCCTCCATACAC
>DATDZK010000038.1:0-9342 GCA_035288725.1 Candidatus Nanoarchaeia archaeon
CAGAAGATTTTTAGAGCTGTGCAAGCACTATCAGAACATAATTCCGTTTCATCTCAAGCTGCTGAAGCTGAAGAAGCATGACATCTGCATGTTTGGCTTTGGGGGAGGGGGGTTTAGCTTCACTGAGCCTGTTCTTGAGAAGGCGCACAAGGAGCTGAAAAAGAAGCTTCCTCCTGGAGAGAGGCTAATTCTTGTAACGCATGCGCCTGCTTACCATACCTCTGTTGACTTTCTTGATGAGCAGAGAGGGCATCGCGGATGCAATTCAAGCAGGAAAATAATTGAAGATCTGCAGCCTATGCTTGCTCTTTCTGGGCATTTTCACGAAACTTTTGGCGTGGATGACAAGATAGGAAAGTCTTTGCTTTTGAATCCTGGTGATGAAGGAATAATCATTGAAGTCAATGATGGAAAAATAAAATTGAAAAAGAAATAATCTGTAAATTATTTAGCATTTATCTTTTTCGTCTTCGCGTTGTACGTCGCTTCGATGATCGCTTTGCGGTTCTGCGCGCTTTTCTTCTTGCTGCCATTTGATTTTCACCTCACTTTTTTTCTCAAATGATATCAAATGATGTTATTTCACAGCACTTTAATCCTTAAAAGCCTTTCCTTTTCATTATGCAAGTAATAATTTTTGCGCGTTCATGAAAATATTTTTCTCTACTTCGTCTTCATCCATGCCTTTTATTTCAGCTATTTTTCTTATTGCAAGCAAAACATTTCCTGGTTCGTTGCGCTCATCTTTCTCTGGATTCAGATAAGGCGAGTCTGTTTCTGTTAACAGCTGATTGATGCTTACACGCGCAGCTACATTCTGGAAGTGCTGCGATGTCGTGACAAGAGATGGAATTGTGATGCTCCAGCCTGCGTCCTCTATTTGCTTTACCAATTTCATTCTTCCCATGAAGCAATGCATGATAACTTTCTTGTAATTTAATGACTGCAAGGTTTCTACTGCCTCTTTTTCTGCCTTGCGCGAATGCACGATTATTGGCTTTCCCAGTCTTCTTGCCAGCTCTACCATCTGGATGAACCTTTCTTTTTGCAATTTTAATTCCTTGATTTCCTGCAGGTCCAATCCTATCTCGCCTATTGCCACTGCCTTATCTTTTTGCTGCTCTATATGCTTCAGCTCTTCAAAGAATTTTTCTTCTGATGCTTCTATTGCGTGCGTTGGGTACATTCCAAGCGCTGCCCTTACATTTGGATAGGAATTTGCGAGAGAAAGAGCCTTTAGATTATTCTTGTGATTCAAGCCATTTTCTATTATTAGAACGTGGCTGTTGCGCTTTAGCACTTCATTTCTGTCTGCGTCAAATGCTTCAAGAGTCATGTGCGCATGTACATCAACTAGCATGCGCTGAAAGAAATTTTTCTCTATTTAAGTTTAACTTCCAATTACAAAGAGCTTTCCAATCCACACAAACAATTTCCAGATGTATGGGAAGAGGTTTATTAAAATTAAAAGAAGGCAGAACAATGTGACTGCGCCGAAAATTCTTTTTTGCATTGACTCTTTTTTGATAAAGTACCCTAGAGCAGTGTAGAACATCCTGCCCCCGTCAATAGGACCGAGCGGAAGCAAGTTGAACAGGCCGATGCCGAAGCTTACAATAAATACCCAGAATAGAAGCATGTGAAGCCATGCAACTGATGAAGGAATAAATGTGCCGTACTTCTCTTTTTTCTCAGGCTTTATGCTTGTCTGCATCTCAAAGTCAGCAATGCCAATGAAACCCTTTGTTGCATTTTGAGGATGCTCCTCTGCGAGCAATGTGAATGTTCCCTGGCTTGTTTCTATGGTAACTGGGTCGCGGGCACGAATGTCTTTTGTGGCGTTAAAGAATTCTGCTGCAGTTGTTGCCGGCATGCTGTTAATGGATGTGATTATGACTGGCGCCTTGATGCCTGCTGCCTCTGCTGCGTGGCCTGGAAGGAGGCTGTTGACCTGGATGCCTGTTGTCTCATAAAAATTACTGTACAAAGGAGCAGCTCCCCACTGCAGCAAAAGAATTGCAATAATCGCAAGGATAATGTTAGAGAATGATCCTGCTGAGAATATTGTAATCTGCCTGAACCTGCTTTGCTTTTTCAGCAATTTTTCATCTGGCTCCACAAATGCCCCAAGAATTGGGCCGAACAATGCCAAGCCAGAGCTTTTCAGCGGAATCTTGTATAGCCTTGAGTATATCCCATGGGAGAACTCGTGCACTACTGCAACAATGAATATTGCGATTATCCAGTGCCAGAAGCTTAGAACAGGAAGGCCTGGAATCTTGACTCCTGGAAGCACAGGAGCAACTGCTGGTATTGCCTTTGGAATTGTGATTAGGGTGTAGGTGCCTATAATCAGATAGTAAAAGATGAGGCCCATGCCGATGAAACCAACAGTTAGGCTGATTCCTGACAAGAACTTCAACAAGGTTGGAAACTTGCTTGCCAGTTTTTCCATTGCCTTGACGCCAAGCTGCGTCTTGTATAGAGCGATTATCTTTCCATGCACTTCCCATTTCTCGCGCTTCTTGAAAAAGAACCAAATAAGCAAGCCATAGAACAGGACTGCAAACAGCAAATCAAAATTCATTTACTTCTTTGCCTCTCTTTTAATTGCACGGAACGCCTTTCCACCGCAGCGCCTGCACAAAATCTGCTTGTTTAGTATGCGCTGCGGGGTTGTGCGCATCTTTGTCTTGCATCTCCTGCAGACGAACACTCCCTTGAACAGGCGGGCAGCAGCTTCTGGAAACTTTACCATGCTACTTTACCGCCTTTATGATTTTTTGCCCCAGAACAACCCAGTAGTGAACAGAGAGCCCTTCCTTGACCTGGTCATTGAAATCTTCTGGTATCTTCAAATCAAATGTCTCGTATGTCTCAGAATCCATGACATTGACCTTGTCGCCTGCAATGCTCAATACCTGGGCATCGCGCTTGATAATCAGCGGAACCTCGATGCGGTCATGGCCAGGCATAATCTTGATGATCTTCTGGTCATCTGTCACAGACACTGCCATGATGCGGCATTTTGCATGGCCGTGCTTTCCTGGCTTTGATTTCTGGACGTCCTTTACGACGCATGCCTTGCCGTCGAAAACAACATAGCTGCCGGGCTTTATATCAACAGCATTCACTGATTTTGTATCACCTTCTGCCATGCACTGCCTGACTAAAACCAGATTTAAAAAGATTTGGGTTTGAAAAATTGAGCTGAACCTGAAAGCTTTCTAAATGATTATCTTTCGCTTATTTCTCTTTTTCTTAGCAGGCTTTAATGGTCTTGATTGCTTTGCCTTTGCGCCTGACAATATTACCTGCTGCTGCATCAAGCTGTCACGCAAGGCTGTGTCAATGTTGTTTATTTTTACATTGAGCTCAAAGCACTGCCTGGTAAGATTTGCAACAGCAACCCAGAGCTGGGCAATTGCAGGATCATCTGCGAATAAATAAGCATCGCTTGCGTGCCTTGTTTCTGCAATCTGCGTTTCTAAATGCGTGCGCAATTTCTGATGCACTTTTTCTCTCCAGTGTGCCATTGTGTGAACCCCCTCAAATGAATTGACTTGTGAGTAATGACAGTTTATATATAAGCTTTTTCTTTTCGCTGCTTCTTTGCAAAACTTTAAAAGGGCTTTTTTTCCTGCACAACTCATGGCTGTCAAGTTACATGATTTTGTTGCTATTGACTTTCTAGGCAAAGTCAAGGAGACTGGAGAGGTATTTGACATTACTAAGGAGGATGATGCCAAGAAGCATCAACTGCATAACCCAAAGAATGCATACCAGCCATTAACTATCTGCGTTGGAGAAAGGCATGTGGTTGAGGGCTTAGATGAGTTCCTTGTTGGCAAAGAGTCTGAGAAGGAATACACAATTGCGCTGCCTGCAGAGAAGGCATTTGGAAAAAGAGATCCAAAGCTTTTGCGGCTTGTCCCGCTTTCAACATTCAATGAGCACAAGATCAGGCCAGAGCCTGGGCTGCATATTAACCTTGACGGGATGATTGCCACAGTCAGGAGCGTTTCTGGAGGAAGGGTAATTCTGGACTTTAACCACCCGCTTGCAGGGAAGGAAATAGAATACCAGTTCACTGTCAAGGCTGTTGTCACAGACACCAAGGAAAAGCTAAAAGCACTGATTACATTTCTGATGCCTGGCCTGCCATATGAACTGGAAGGCAATGCGCTTCATGTCAATGCAGAGTTTCCTGAGCAGATCCAGACTATGCTGAAGGAAAAAATAACGCAACTTATTCCTGAGATTACTGCTGTTACTTACAAAGCAGCTGATGCAAAGGACAAAAAGGCAGATGCCGGACTTCAGAAGAAGAGAAAGCAGAAATCAGCTACAAACGTTACAAAAGTTTAAATAGGAGAGCATCTTTTTTGGCCTTACCTTTAGGTGAAGCATGGAATCTATTCTGCAGAAAGCAAAGGCAGTGTCCGAGATTTCCCTGAAACAGCATCTACCATCAGTGCACAACCCAATTGATGAGGAGCTGGAGGCACTATTAGCGCAGCAGAAAGCCAAGATAAAGGTTGTTGGATGCGGAGGAGCAGGGAACAACACAATCAACAGGATGTTTGAAGTAGGGATCAAGGGATGCGAGACCATTGCTGTGAACACTGATGCGCAGGACCTGCTGTATACCAATGCAGACGTGAAGATTCTTGTTGGAAAGGAGATAACCAAAGGGCTTGGAGCTGGAAGCATTCCGCAGATTGGAGAGGAGGCTGCACGCGAGTCTGAGCATGACATTAAGAAAAAAGTTGAAGGCGCAGACATGGTGTTCATTACATGCGGGCTTGGAGGAGGGACAGGCACTGGGGCTTCTCCTGTAGTTGCTGAGCAGGCTAAGAAGATTGGCGCGCTAACCATTGGAATTGTGACCTTGCCGTTTGAGATGGAAGGGCAAAGGAGATATGAGAATGCCATGATAGGCCTGGAGAAGCTTGAGAACATTGTAGACACGCTGATTGTGATTCCAAATGACAAGCTTCTGGCACTGGCTCCTGACCTGCCATTGCATACTGCGTTCAAGGTTGCAGATGAGATTTTGACGAATGCAGTGAAAGGCATTGCTGAACTAATCACCAAGACAGGGCTTGTGAACCTGGACTTTGCTGACATCAGGACAGTGATGGGAAATGGAGGAGTTGCCATGATAGGTGTTGGGGAGAGCGACTCTGAAAACAGGGCAGTGGAAGCAGTGAGCAAGGCTGTGAACAATCCGTTGCTTGATGTAGACATTACTGGAGCTACAGGAGCATTGATCAATGTTGCTGGCGGGCCTGACATGACGCTGCAGGAAGCAAAGAAAGTTGTGCAGACTGTTTCTGAGAAGCTTTCTGAGAATGCAAGGATCATATGGGGAGCCCAGATATCTGAGGACTTGAGCAAGATAATCAGGACTTTGATTATTGTGACTGGAGTGCAGAGCCCGCAGATTTTCGGGCCGAAGAAGAAGCAGGTGCAGCGAGCAAGAAAGGAAATGGAAGAGGAACTGGGGATCCAGTTTTTGGAGTGACTGCCATGAGCGGAAGTTTTCACATTTTTGCTGTGATGCAGGCTATTCAGGGATACGAAACATTTTCTTATTCACCTATTCTGCCTGATGGGGTACGCAGGCACCTTGACAAGGACAGCGCATTCCAGCTTGCCCTTTTTGCTTCCCAGGAATGTTTGCAGCGCCTCTCAGCAGAAAAAATCAATGCTGTGAGCCTTGACAGGCTTTTGCTTTCGCAGGGTGTAAGGTCTGCTGTAGACTATGACGTGATACTTGAGCCAACTGTAATGGCCTGCCATTCCAAGGTTCATGTCTCCTGCTATAAGCCAGACATTGTTTTTGCGTACAAAAAAGGGCTTGACGAAGAGCATATTTTAGATATTGCAGACAAGGTCACGCTTGACGGCAAGCTTTGAACTGGTTTTTATTCAAAAACTTTAAAAAGCGCCAAAAGGATGCTGATTTTATGCTTGCCAAACTTAAGACATTTATACAGGAATGCGGCAGAGTATTCAGGCTGACTACAAAGCCTAGCAAGGAAGAGTTCAAGACTATCCTGAAGGCATCTGCATTAGGAATGGCAATCATAGGACTGATAGGATTCATCATCCAAATTGCATGGATCCTGGTGTTTTGAACATGCCAATATTCACATTACGGACAACAGCAAACAGGGAAGACCAGGTGTTTGATTTTCTTAGCTCGAACGCCATAAAGAAAGGATATCCTGTTTTTTCCTTGCTAAGGCCGCATGGGCTAAGAGGATACATTTTTGTTGAAGCTGCGACAAAACAGGCGCTTGAAGAAGCATATCATGGGGTGCCGTATGCGCGCGGCATTTTGGGAAGCCCTATTGACTACAAGGAAATCGAGCCTATGCTTGAGCAGACCAAGGTTCAGATGAACATCCAGAAGAGCGACATTGTTGAGATTATTGCAGGCCCATTCAAAAGAGAGCAGGCAAGAGTGACCAGGATTGATCTTGGCAAGGAAGAGGTAGTTGTTGAACTGCTGGAGGCTGCTGTCCCAATCCCAATTACAGTGAAGCTTGATTCTGTCAAAGTGATTAGAAGAGAGACTGAGGAAGAGAAGAAAGAAGAAGAGTAATCATGGCAAAGAAGGAAACTATTGAGATGATTGTTGATGGCGGAAAAGCTGCGCCTAATGCTGCTATTGCGCAGAAGCTAGGGCCAATGAAGATACCTATTCCTAAGGTGATGGAGGAGATCAACAAGAAGACTGCTGAGTTCAAGGGGATGAAGATTCCTGTAAAAATTCATATTGACACTGGTACCAAAGATTTCACTATTGATGTTGGAAGCCCTTCTGTTACTGAGCTGATCAAGAAGGAAATTCACCTTGAGAAAGGATCCGGGACTCCTAACAGAGTGAAGGCTGCGAACATGGCTATTGAGCAGGCTGTGAAAGTTGCGAAGATGAAGCATGATGCCTTGCTCTCCAGAGACTTGAAGGCGTCTGTGAAGCAGGTTATTGGATCTGCTGGGTCTTTAGGGATTCTTGTTGAAGGAATGGAAGCGCATGACGCTGTTGCTGCTGTGAATGACGGCAAGTTTGATGCTGCCATCCAGAATCCGGGAGAGGTAAGCAAGGAGAAGATTGAACAGCTGAAGCAGGATCTTGATAAAGTTAATGAGGAACTGAAGAAGGCTCTTGAGAAAGCTGCTGCTGAAGCTGCTGCTGCCGCGCCTACACCTGTTGTTGCTGAGGGAGCTGCTGCCGAAGCTGCTGCCCCGACTGAAGAAAAGGCTGCTGAAGCTGGAAAGGAAGCAAAGCCAGGAACAGCGCCTGCAAAGGGAGCGCCAGCTGCTGGAGCCAAGCCTGGAACTGCACCTGCATCCAAAGGAGCGGCGCCTGCAAAAGCTGAGGAAAAGAAGCCAGCTGAGAAAGGGAAGAAATAATCTTATAAACTTCTTTTCTTACAATTATTTTGCTGGGGCTGTCTGCCAACTTGGTCAAGCTTCGAGCTTTGGGACTTCAAAAAAGCAATTAAGCTCGAGATCACGGTTCAAATCCGTGCAGCCTCATTTAGAAACCTTTAAAAATCGTTCCTACGGTTTATGAATGTTCTATTATTTCACAAGGAACTATGGCACGAAACAAACGCGGACCTGCAGGAAGATTTGGCGCACGGTATGGAGCGTCACTAAGAAGGAAAGTACAGGAAGTTGAGGAGAGACTTAAAGCCCAGAAGCAGTGCCCTGACTGCAAGAAGATGACACTGCGAAGGATTGCAAGCGGCATCTGGCAGTGCAACAAGTGTGAAATAAAATTTGCAGGCGGAGCGTACGAGATGTAACATGGCAACATACAAATGCTTTCAATGCAACAAACAAGTAAAGCCTGAATACCTGAAGAAAAAAATCAGGTGCCCATATTGCGGATCCAAGATTTTGTTTAAGCCAAGATCAATCTCCACAACACTAAAGGCAGAATGAAACTATCCCAAGAAACACAGCAACAGGTTGAACAGCTTCAGGTACTGGAGCAGTCCTTGCAGAGCACTGTAGCGCAGAAGCAGAACTTCCAGAGCCAGCTTCTGGAAATAGAAAACGCGCTTGCTGAAGTGCAGGAGAGCAAAGAGCAAGTGTACAGGGTGGTTGGGCCACTGATGATTGCAGCTTCTGCTGCTGATGTGAAGAGTGATTTAGAAAGCAGGAAGGAAGTGCTTAGCCTGCGCTTAGACAATCTCACGAAGCAAGAAAAAAAACTGAAGGAGCGCTTTGAATCTCTTCATAAGGAAGTTATGAAACACCTGCAACCGGAGTGATTGCTATGTACATCCAAGACGCGATTGATATATTAAACCAAATTGAACAAGATGACACTGTGCCGAAGAATATAAGATATAAAGTCAAGGAAGCAAGCGCATTATTGCAGGATGGCGATGGAAAAGTGCAGCAGGTGAAGGTTGACAGGATCATTCAGGAGCTTGATGACCTTGGCAATGATCCGAATCTGCCAGTGTACACGCGGACGCAAATCTGGGGAGTCATCAGCAGCCTGGAAAGCGTGCAGTAAGCAGCGTTGATAGAAATGTTTATATACTCTTCCCTGCTAGAAATTTCTTAATTGGTGGAAAGCATGGGTTTTATGAGTAGCCTTAAAAAACGACTTGGTTTCGAGGACCAGACCCAAGAGTATGCTTCTGAATACGCTGATGAATATGTGGAGATTGACACCTCCAAGAACATAGGGACCAAGACCAAAGTTGTTGTTAAGCCGTATGTTATTGAGGACTTTAATGACATCAAGGATGTTCTGGATGCTCTTCGCGAGGGATATACCATTGCATTAATCAATATCAAGACCTTAAAAGACAGGGACATTGTGGAACTGAAGAGGACTGTGAACAAGCTGAAGAAGACGTGCGATGCGATTGAAGGGGACATTGCCGGCTTTGGGGAGGACTGGATTGTTGTAACTCCCAGCTTTGCCCAGGTTTACAGAAGCCGGACCACTGAGGAAGTTGAAGAGTAAATTTTCTACTGGATATTTGCTTGCATAAATCTTATAAATTCTCCTTGCAGTTTGAAGCTTATGGACAAAGTAACCGGCGAACGCTGCCCGATGTGCCTCAAGAACACATTGACGCTGACTGAAGATGAGCAGGAAGTGCCTTATTTCGGGAAAGTATTTATATTTTCCATGGCATGCACGAATAATGAGTGCGACTTCAAGCAGGCAGATGTTGAGGCTGAAGAGCCGAAAGATCCTTGCAGAGTTACTTTCACCACTGAAACTGAGAAGGACATGAATATCCGCGTTGTGAAATCTTCTGCTGCCACAATAAAGATTCCACAACTGCACATGAGCGT
>DATDZK010000039.1:0-3497 GCA_035288725.1 Candidatus Nanoarchaeia archaeon
TGTTGAGACAAGCAACCTTCAGCGGCAAGGGCTGTTTAAGGCAAAGGACATTGGGAAGCATAAGGCATCAGCTGCAGCTCTAAGACTCAAGGAAATCTTTCCAGAAATTTCAGTAAGAGCATATGATTTGGACCTGAATAAAGACACAGCTGAACTTCTTGATGCTGATGCTGTGCTGGACTGCACTGACAATCTCTTCACGCGCTTTTTGATAAATGACTATTGCAGGAAGAATAAAATTCCATGGGTGCATGGCAGCGCTATTGAAGAAAATGGATATGTGCTTCCTGTGCTTCCTGGCAAGGCTTGCTTCAGATGCATATTTGAAAGCCTGAAGAGCTCAAGAACATGCGACACTGCTGGGGTGATGAACACAGTTACTGCAGTCATTGGAAGCGTGCAGGCAAGCGAAGCTTTGAAAATTCTTCTTGGAAATAGGCCAGAGCAGGGGCTTGTGCATGCCACTATGCGTCCATTTGCAGTTAAGACATTCTCAGTCAGGAAAAGAAAAGACTGCAAGACATGCAAAGGCGTTTATGAATATCTTGAAAAGGAACTTCCTGTGGCTCATTTCTGCGGCAGCAACAAGTACCAGTTTGCTGGAAGCTATTCTAAGGATAAAATCATGATATTGCGAAATAAATTCCCAGACTGGATATTTTCAGGGAACAGCGTTATCATCAGGGCAGGCAGCAAGGATGAAGCTCTGAGAATGCACGCAAAATATCTTGGGCACTAAATTTAAATAGAAGCGCGTCTTTATTGCTAGCATGAAACTGATTCTGGTTGTGGTGTTTGTTCTTTTTGCAGGCCTTGCTTATGCTGCGGCGCCTGAGCAGTATCATTCTGCGGCATGCGATGACCTTCCAAGCATGCGCCAGAGAGCTGAATGCAGGATAAATCTTGACAAAGAATATTCCCCTATCCCTGAGCTGTGCAGATCCATTGGAGGAGGCAAGGAAGGTGACGCTTGCGTTCAGCAGCATGCAGTGCTTTCTTCCTGCCTGGATCGCGCAAAGCCTGCTGTGCTGCAATTGGAATGCGCACGGTCCAGACTGGGAATTTCAATAGACTCTGTGGATGAGGCGCTTGTTGCATGCAGAGCTGAGGAAAATTCAGCCTTTTGCATAGAGCAGGTGAAGTATAGTGCAATTTCTTTTACACAGTTCAAGCTTGATATTCTTCTTTCCAGAATTGAGCAACTTTACAGGGCAGGAGCTGTCAAGGAATCTGTTGCTGTCATCTACATTGTGCAGATTGAGGAGCTAAAGCACGACTTTTATGCTGCCCCAACAATTGGAGGAAAGAGGGCTGTTGTGCAAAGAACGATTGATTCCTGGAATGCATTTCTTGTTCTTGGAGGATTGCAATGAAAATCTTGATTGTCTTTCTTGCAATTCTGCTTGTTACTGGCGGATGTGCAATTGTGCAAGAAACTGAGCAAAAAGAATCTTCCAATGCCATGACTGCTGCTGGAATTCCAATTGACAATGCTGATCTGGAACAATCACTGGAAGACCTCACTACTTTAGAAGCATTGGAACGTGCAGATGTCAAAGATTGGTAGCCTGGGAAAAAGAGGTGTTGAGAAAACCAGACTACCGAATCTTGTGACTGTGATTTGTGAGCCTTTCCTGAATAAACGGTTCAACGCCCCCGCTATCATTTCTGACTCTCTTTAAACTTTTAAACTTTGTGAAATAGGAATCTGGAGCGTTTTTCAACCTTTAGGTTTAAAAATACCGTTTGTTTTGGCTTCTTATGGCATCTTTTCCCTATATTGCAGGCAGGGCATTGCTTAGCCCTATGGCTGGTGTGACTGATGTTGCCTTCAGGGCACTTTCAAAAATGCATGGGGCTGGGCTGACTTATACAGAGTTTGTCAATGGGACAGCAATTTGCAGGGGAAGCAAGAGAAGCAGGGAAATGCTCAAGACTGACGCATCTGAGAAGCCTGTTGCTGTGCAGCTGTTTGGAAATTCTTCTGATGACGTTGTTGAGGCTGCAAAGATTGTCCAGGACAGGTTTGATGTTATAGACATTAACTGCGGGTGCCCTGCTTGGAAAGTTATAAGGACAGGAGCTGGAAGCGCGCTGCTTAACAATCCAGAGAAAATTTCTTCTTTGGTCAGGGTCTTAGTCAGGAGTGTTGAGAAGCCTGTAACTGTGAAAATAAGGGCAGGAGTGAAAAATACAGACAAAAATGCAGTAAAAGTTGCAAAAGCTGTTGAAGATGCAGGAGCTGCTGCAATTGCAGTGCACGGAAGGACATCAGAGCAGGGATATTCAGGCTTTGCAGACTGGGACATCATCAAGAAAGTTAAGGAAAATGTTTCAATTCCAGTGATAGGCAATGGGGATGTGTTCACGCCTGAAGACTTTGCTGAGAAAATAGAATATTCTGGAGTTGATTACATCTTAATTGCACGCGGAGCAATTGGAAAGCCGTTTATTTTTGAGCAGATACAGGATTACTTGAATAAAGGAAGATACAGGAATTACAACCAGCCTCTAGCTTTCAATGAATATCTTGCTCTTGCTGAGAAGCACCATCTTGGATTTGCGCAAATAAAAAGCCAGGCATTAATGTTCACCAGAGGAATTGAAGGCGGGGCTAAATTGCGGCAGAAGATTGCAACTGCATGCAAGGCTGAAGAAATTGTTTCATTGCTTAATTCAAGAACGCATGAAGAAACATTAAAAGAACAATGACCTCTCGTGTGAAGAGAGGCCGCTAAGCGCAAAAGTTTCACAATAAAATTTATCTGCGTCTTCGTCGTGAACTTGAAGCTTTTGCAGTTCGTTTTCTTCTAGCAGCCAACATCTTCACCTCCTTGTTTTATCATACTTTCCTGATGTCTTTCTCGTATTTAAAATGTTGTTTTCTGAAAAAAAGCTGTAAAAAATATTTTTTTGCGCTCAATCCATGATGTCGTCAACTTGCCTGAAGAAATCCTTGACTGCCTGCGGCTGGTCCTTTACCTGGGTCTTGTATACTGAGTACTCTTCTGCAAATCCCTCAATCTCGTTTGTTTTGCTGTACTCTGTTGACAATAGGCTTGCATCCTTCAGATCATTATACAATCCTTTCCATGACTGAATGTTGCTTGGGCTTGGCGCGAACATCTTTTGATAGATAATATGGGCTATTTCATGGTAGATAGTCCTGATTTCTGTGTTGTCTTTGTAGATGTAAATGTAATTGTAAAGTGTGGAGTAGGATCCTAGGATGACCCCGTTTTCAACGCTTCTTGTCTCGTCCCTGAAGTAGATGAAAGGAATTCCTATCTTGTTGTAGCTGATTGGATTGTCTTTTACAATTTCCATGAATGGAGACTGCTTCTCGTAAATGTCCACGTTGTCGTACAGGACAAGGGTTGCGTCCCACTGGTCAACAATGATCTTTCCTTCCTCCTGCAGGGCAGCTTGCACTTCCCTCAGGTGCTGGATTTCCTCTTCCTGCTGCTGCGCAACGTCTTCTATTTCCCTAATTTTGA
>DATDZK010000040.1:0-2675 GCA_035288725.1 Candidatus Nanoarchaeia archaeon
AAAGGGATTCTCTGCTCTTCCTTATCTTAAGCCTTCCTGCCTCCAAGCGCGTTATGTCAAGAAGATCATTTATCAGCCTATTCAGCCTTACAACATTCCTGAGCACGATATTCAGGCTCTCTTTCTGCATTCTCTTGGGCAGCTTCTTGTTTATAAGAAGCTCAAGCTGGGATTGCATTGGTGTCAGCGGAGTCCTCAGCTCATGGGAGACCATTGAAAGGAAAAGGGTTTTTGCGCCTTCGAGCTGTTTCTTATCCGAGATATCACGGGCAATAGCAAAGATAAGTTTTTCTTCCATGAGAGGGAATGAGCTCCAAGAGAGCCATTTGTACGATCCATTACTGCACCTGTATCTATTCTCGAAAGTTATAACTTCCTTGCCAACTGTGAGCTGCTTGGCAGCGTCAATAGTTGGTTTGATATCATCTGAATGCACAAAACTGAGATATGGTTTGGATAAAAGCTCGTCTTTTGTCCATCCCAATGTTTTCTCCCATGCAGGATTAAGCTGTTTGAAATAACCATCAAATCCTGCTATGGCCAGCATATCGATTGAGAGATTAAACATGCGATCTCTTTCTTCTATTATACGCTTACGCTCTAGACTCAATTTGAACTCATTGTCCAGGATGATGCTTAAGACACCAATACTTGATGCAATCATTGCAATTGAGGCGCTGAATGCCATTGGAATCTTTGTACTTCCGTACAATATGGGCGCTCCATAGATATATCCAAGAAGAAAAGCAGAGCCCATAGCAAAAGGAGCAAGCACGAGCATTCCGGCAAGCATATTGCGGCCAAAGCTCAATTCTTTTGGCTCCTTCTTTGAGACTGCAACAAGCAGTATCAATGAACTGCTTATCAAAATGAAGGAGATTGCAGTCGGCAAAGCCATCTGGCCAACAGGGATCAGGCCAAGCGTTTCGCCTGTATAAGAGAAAATCCAGCGGTCAACCTGCAGATCAACGCCGGTCAGGAATTCACTCATCCTTAAAAGCGCAATAATCCCCACAACCGAGGAGATTATAATAGTGGCTCTCTTTCTCCATTGTATGCTTCCAAGGCTAAGGCATAAAGCAATGCTCAGAAAGATAAATGAAAGCGCAGTATTTGGCGCCATGGGGATGTAATCAGCCCTAAAGCTTGAAAGAATCATCCTTCCGGAGAACCAGCCAATCAATGCAAGAAGGCCAAGGGCGAATATTATCAAGGCAGACAATCTTATGATCCAATCAAAGATCTGGCCATATACTTTATAATGCATGATTGTTCTCTCCTTGATGTCTTCTTGGTTTATCTGTTCTTTTCCAATAAGAAGGCCCCTATGCCCCACATCACAAATAATAAGGCAGTATGGAATGCCATGGCTGTGCTGTATCCTTCAAATGAGAAATATAATGCAGGGACATCAAGGATGTATCCTATAATAGCTGCAAGACCTAACAATAAGACAAGACAACCGAGGTACTTCACAATCCTTGCCAGCCTTTTTTTGACCGCAGTGAGGATTGCTGCAACGCCAATCAGGATGAAATTGGCCATTGTCGCAACAGAAGGCCTGCCAGGGGCAGTTGTCTTTACAGCACCAATCTCCTCCCCGTAGAATAATGTTGCATTGCTGCTGGCTGCACCAAAAGCGCTTGATATCAAGAGTATCCCAGCCAGTGATATCAAAGCCACGCCGGTAATGATAAGGATGATCTTGATTGTATCTGCTTTTTGTTCTTTGAACTTTGCTGCGCTGTAAAGCACAATCCCGCTCAGCAGAAAACACAGCGCAGTGATGAACTTCATGGTGACCCACTGCGGCAGCACGCTTTTCAGGATGCCAATGTCAGCTATCCAGCCGAACATAACCAGAATGCCAGAAACCATGATGATTATGGCCAGTATTTTTGTGATTTTTGTATTAAGGGCAGCTGTCTTTGAGATATCCTCTTTTGGTATTTCTACTATTGCCATCACCATCTTTTATTTGATTCTGCATATATAGGTATTAGTGTAAATATATAAGATTTGCGCTATTATTGCATTTTTCTACTAAATTTACTTCAAATAGGATACCTTTTATTTATAATGGGATAAACAGATAAAACAGCAGATATCGCCCCCTCAGCCCACAATAACCGCCAATCCCCGACCATATGCCTGTTATTTCCAGCTCTCCATTGTCGCCTGCGCCCAGCAAAGTATTTATATATCGGATGCTTTTACAGCATATAACCTATGTGAGATATACGCAAAGGGGGTGAATAAATGGCAAGCAAAGATGTTGAAGAAGGAAAGATAGTTGCTGGTATTATATACCTTGTTTCTATATTGGGAGTTATAGGATGGGTCATATCTGTAATTCTGTTTGTTCTGAAGAAAGACAATGCATTCGTCAAATACCACTTCCAGCAGTGGCTGATCCTCATGATTTCAGGGATTGTTGTCGGTGCTATCGGCGCAATAACAATGTTTATCCTGATAGGGTTTGTGATCCTTGTTGTAGGCGGAATCATCCTTCTGGTACTATGGATAATCGGGATGATAAATGCTTTCAAAGGGGAGCAGAAGCCTCTGCCTCTGATCGGCAAGTGGGGCGAAAAGCTCAACTTTTAGAAACCTTTTTATTCTTTGTTTTTTTTCTATTTTTCTATGGAACTCAAGATACTCAACACAAGAGAGAA
>DATDZK010000041.1:0-8546 GCA_035288725.1 Candidatus Nanoarchaeia archaeon
TGCCTAAAACAAGTTAAACATTCTCATTTTTGATTAAAACTTTCAATCAATAAAAATACGTATAATCAGCATTATACGAATTTCCGGAAGTTTTTTATAGAAATGGGCCATTTTATTGAAAGAGGTGACTATGTTATCAAAATTAGAGACCGAACTCAAAATCAGAAATTACAGCCCAAGAACAATAAAGGCATATCTTATCCACAATCGAAAATTCTTAGAGTTCATCAAAAAATCACCGGAAGAGATAACAACTGATGATGTCAAATCTTATATGGCATTTCTGTCTGATAGGGTAAGTGCAAGATCAAGAAATCTTGTGCTCAGTTCTTTAGCATATTTCTATAGCAAAGTCCTTAAGAAGAATATCTTGGCAAGGGAAGAGCTAGAAAGGCCAAAAATAGGCAAGAAGCTTCCAACAGTGCTGTCAAGGGATGAAATTGAAAAGTTGATATCAGTGCCTAAAAATTTTAAGCACAGGATTCTAATAAAGATGATGTATGGTTCTGGTTTGCGGGTGAGTGAATGTGTCAAGATAAAAATAGAGGATATTGACCTTCAAGAAAAGACAGGGAGAGTGCAAGGGGGGAAAGGAAACAAAGACCGGAATATCTATCTTTCTGAAGATTGCATTAAGGATATCCAGGAATTTCTTGCAACAAGAAAGGGCAGCAATCCCTATCTGTTCAATGTGGGGGACCATCATATCTGCGCCCGCCAAGCGCAAAAAATTGTGCAGCACTCAGCACGAGAAGCAGGCATCAAAAGAAGGGTTTTTTGCCATGCGCTCCGCAGCAGTTATGCCACGCATTTGTTGGAAGATGGAACTGATATTCGGGTTATTCAAACACTTTTAGGGCACGAGTATTTGGAAACAACCCAAATATATACAAAAGTGAGCACTGCTCAGCTTAAAAAAGTAAAAAGCCCTCTGGATATGTTATTATATCAAAAGAAAAATAAGGAAAACCCTCAATACGAGGATTCTGGTGTTACCAAGTAATTCTGCCCGCCAATGATCACTTTGAAAGTAGATCCGCCTACAGCTAGCTGGCCAGTTATAAGGTTTAGATCATACCATCCATCATCAGACGATGTATCAAACCTGAATAGCCTTCCAACACCATAAAATCGCCTTTCGCCAGAGCGCGTCAGTCTTCCGACTTCTACTGTGACAACTCCTTCTGCCATCTCGTCAAGGAATTCCTCTACGTCAGCAGCGCTTGTGTACAGAACCAGGCCCATGCTGCCGACAGCTTCTGCAGCAATTGTTGGCTGGTACCTGTCTGCATATATCCCCTTTCCTTCCCTGTAGAAAGTAGTCTTGCCAGTGATGTCCTCGTCAAATACATTTCCAATGATTCCAATTGCTAAAATTAAGCCAACAAACAGCCAGGTGAAGCTTCCTCCTCTTCGACCTTCAGGCTCAATCTGAACGCGCGCCTGTTCACGTCCCCTCTTTTTTTGTTGAACCATGGTTCAACCACCTCCAGAATATAGCAAAATAAGGGAGAAGGCTTCTTTAAATAAGTATCTTTTTTATGCCCTTTTGATAGTAAAATCTGCCCTTGCTTGTCCCTGAACACCAGCTGAATTGTAATCTCTCCCCTTGTTGTTTCAGGGCATGTGGAAGCTGTTGCTGTTGAGAATACTGGCGTCTGGATGAGGTAATTTCCAGGTGCAGATATTTCCTGTCCTGTGTCTGCAACCCAGTATGTCCTTGACCTCGCAAGCACTGGCAGAAGAGTTCCAGCAGTATTACTTCCTCAAACTTCCACAGTCATCTGCTGTTGTGCAGCAGTCGCTGTTGGTCTTTTCGTTGCGTATCCAGAAAAAGAGCTTGTTTCCGCAATGCCAGCAAGCGCAACTGCTAGCAAGACACCAACAATAAATACAGCAGGAACTCTTGCTTCACCTTCTTTTTGAATCATTATTATCCAAGTGTTTTGATACCTATAAAATTTATAAGCTTTTCTGACCAAAATGAATGTATATTTAGTCTAAAAGATTGGTAAATTATTTTCAATCGATAAATAGATCTATTGTTTTTCAACACAAACCCCTCCACCGTATTTTATATCACTTCCAGAAGGCGCAAAAATGATTGGCTCCCCTCCTGCGTTTTTGCAATCATTTGCAGCTTTATTAGTGGCACTGTTCCAGCTATATTCCCCACTTCCTTCCTTCATTTCATCTTCTAAGGTTTTCTTACACGCCTTCTTGCAATCTTCATTATCTTTGCATTTGCTATTTTCAGGGATACACGGGGCTTTGCCACAGTCAACCCCTGTAGGTACACCCGACACTTGGAACCTATTAACTGCTTTTGCCCCATTTCTATCTTGGTCCCAACATGTATCGCTCTGGCCCCCATTTCTATTAGGCAGTCTATATCCTTTATTGCAATCTCCCCCCCTAAGCCCGGTATAATAATAAATATCACTACCCTTTTTGCAGGCTACAATAACCCTTTGCTCGCAGCTAATCTTACATTCGCATGTCTTAGGTTTTTGTTGCTTTTCATTGTCTTCAGGTGCTTTGTCTCCGCCGCCTATCAAGCCATTTGCAAGAGAGTCTATTATCATAGTTATTGCAGGATTTCCGCTGCCTCTTACTACAAGAACGCGAAGATCAGTCCGCGCTGCAGCGCTTGTGATTATATCCTGCGCATTTTCATATGCTACAGGACCCACAGTGCGGTAAGACCTGACAGGCACAGTAGCCCTCTTGAAGCTCAGCATCCCGCCTAGCTGCCTCATAGCAGTCCCCTCTTCTATCTTAATGCTGAGTATTCCTTGTGAATGATACTTGTCTATCTTGGATATTGCCTGCTCTAAAGTGTAAGCCTCAACATTTGCAGCGTCAGCTCTGGCAACCCCTCCAAGCCCGCGCGATTTTAGCTGCCTGCTGACCTCTCCAGTCAATGCAGGGTCTGATGCAGTTCCAATCAAGGCAATGGCAAGAAGGACGCCTATTGCATAAACTCCAAGTGCACTCACACCTTTTTTTGTCACTAGTAACACCTCGTCATATTGCAAAATTAATGCTCCCTTTATTTAAATACCTATCGGCTAAAAGCTTTGCAAAGTTCAAAGATAATCTTATAAGGAAAAACTGGCTATGGAATTGCATGCGTATTATCTTGGCAGTAATTTTTATTCTTGCAGTGCTGACAGCAGGATGTGCTAGTGATGGTGATAAGAGCCAGTTTGAGCAGGCCACTGGGATAGAGAGCCAGAACAAGACCTCAAATGCAGGCGCCATAAATGCTGATTCATTTATTCAATCTTTGATAAGCAAGGGGGAAGAAAATGCTGAGCTTAAGTACACATTTTCCCAGGAGCCAGACCTGAATACTCTTCTTGTGGCTGTAAAGGGATTGCGCATCAAGCTAGACATCATGTCTGTTGGGCATCAGGTTCCGCCATACTCTTCCATTTACGTGAACCGCGAGACTCAGGAAGCTTTTGGAATTTGCGAGGCTCGCCGCCCTGTTGAATGCGATCCGCTGGGAAAGGTGACAGTGCTTGGGTTTGATGATGTGAATCCATTAACTCCCCATGACTGGCTTCGGGATATTCCATCAGCAGCTGAAGTGGTCGGCACAGAGTCATTTGACCGTCAGGAAACCACGCTCATTCGCTATCAGAAGGGAAATAACAAGGTAAGGATGTGGATTCATGATTACTATAACCTCCCTATGAAAATTGAGCTAAGCCACATTGAGGGCGAGGATGAGATCATTGACGCTGTGTATGTCTACAAGATTATCCAGTCAGGCAGGATTAAGACTTCAGAAGTAACGCCTTCAAAATAGCTTAAATCTTTCCAACTAAATTCAGCCCAGGCTTCAATGTTTCCTTTCCAGGCTCCCAGTTGACAGGGCACACATTGCCTGGGTGCTCTGCAGCATATCTTGCTGCTCTCAATTTCCTGAGGATTTCCCTGACGCTTCTTCCGATGCTGTTGTCGTGCATTTCAAGGCTTACAATCCTTCCTTGTGGATTTATGATGAATGTGGCGCGTGTGCTCAGACCTTCCTCTTCAATATAGGTGCCGAGCATTTTGCATAGTTTCCCGGCAGGATCTGCAAGCATCGGGTAGCTGATCTTCTTGATGCTTGGGGAGTGATCCCACCATGCCTTGTGCGCATAAACAGTGTCTGTGCTAACGCTGAGGATATCTGCATTTTCTTTCTGGAACTCTGGGTAAAGATTGGCTGCCTCTTCCAGCTCTGTCGGGCAGATGAATGTAAAGTCAGCAGGATAGAGCAAGAGAACAACCCATTTCTTCCCGCGATAGTCATGCAAGTTGATCGATTTTATCCCATCATTCTGGAATGCCTCTAGAGTCAATGCAGGCAGTTCGTCGCCGATTTTCATCATTAGGCAGCCGAGAATATCATTTAAAAAACTTGTGAACTGATTTTGCTTGATGATAATATCAAACAAAAGTTAGAGAATCATTACTGAGCAGGCCCTCCCCCGCCAGATGATGTCCCCCTGTAATCTGGATTGCCTGGTTCTGGATTCTGCGAGCTTCCAGGCATCCATCTGCCTTCTGCGTTCTGGCAGCCGCAGCTTCCAGACCCTGCTTTGCATATAGGATAGTCTGGAGGGCAGTCATTGGCAACTGCGCAGTACGCCTGAGGATCGCCGGGTTGAGGTGTGCCATCTGGCTTTAAAGGGATAGACTGTGTGTTGCAATTTTGACCGCCTCCCCAATTAAGTGGACCTGGTCCGCCCCCATATGTAATTGAAGAAGGCTCCCTATCTTGACCGTCCCCAGTTAGCACCCCTCTTTCTCCTGGATTTTCTCCTGCAGGCGACGATGGGCCTCCAGGTCTTCGTGTCTGTGTTGGAGGGCCGCCAGAAATGCAGCGGCAGGTTGGCTTGCTGCAAGATCCTGCTTTGCGCGTGTTCATTTCATCTTCAGGTCTGCTGATGCGCGGGCATCGCCAGTCAGGAGACTCGCATTCTTCCTTGTCTTCAAGAATGCCATTTCCGCAGATACTTTCATCAATAAGCAATGGTGATGGCTTCCATACGACTGGATGTTTCTTGGAAGCGCTTTTAAAAATGATATTCATGGTTGGGGCTAGTATCTTTCTCTCAAATTTGCCTTTGCGCTGGGCATCGCGTATCTTTTTGTAGTTCTCATTGGTCTCAGGGTACCATATCTTTTTGTCCCCAGAAGAGGTATAGCCTTCAACAGATTTAATCTCAGAAATGATATTTTGAAAAGCAAAGTCATAGCGTTTTCCTGAAAATGAGTAAGGCAGGGTGATAAGGTTGGATTTTTGATTGAATGTAATTCCTTTCGCTAAATCTGCGGATGAAAGAACACGCGGGGTTGCAGAAGCGCTGCGCACAGCCTCCCCAGTCAGGTCAACATCAAATGCCTGCGAAACTAATGATAATGCAACAATAATGCCCGCAACAAGCAAGATAATATTCCCTTCGCGTTCTGATGACTTGTCTGAAGTACTCGTAATCTCTCTTTTTGCCAAATATCAGCACCTCCTTAAGTGTTCTAAAATCCAGAGATTCGGGTATATATTCTTATCGGAGGCTGCTCAGATGAAAAAGGAAATAATTTCCAGACTCTATACAACACACCTTGAACCGAAAGATTTAAATATATACACAAATTATAGTGTTTATACTAGAAATAGTATTAGAACAAAATGGCAACATTTACTATTTCAATACCTGAAGATTTGAAGAAAAAGATAGATGCGTGCCCGGAAATAAACTGGGCAAAGTATCTGAAAAAGAGATTTGAGCAACGAATTAGGGAGTTAAGCAAATTTGAAGAGTTAAAGAGATCTGGTAAAATCTAAAATGGCTAGCTTAACCTTATCCGTGTCTGATGAATTCAAGAGTCAGTTGAAAGAGTTTCTATGGGTAAATTGGAGTGAGATAGCAAGAGAAGAAGCTATGAAGAGATTGATTTTTGAAAATTATATTAAAATTGGAAGCATAACTGATGAAGAATGGGAATTTTGTGATAAAATAAACTGGCATCCTGTTGATGAGCTGCATTTGAGAGAAGATTTTAAGGAAGAAATGGCGAGGAGGAAAAAAGAAAAGTCTATAAACTTGAAATCTGTTTCTGAGGCATTCAAGAATTGTTAGAAGAGGAAGAATGCACATCTTGGAAATAAAGCCTTCTTTTCAGAAAGACATAAACAAATTATGCAAGAAAAATCCAATTTTGAGAGATGCTTTAGAAAAAAAGATGAATGAAATTGTAGAGAATCCCCAGCATTATAAGCCATTAAAGTATGATCTAGCTGGAGAAAGACGGGTGCATATCATGAAAAGTTTTGTTTTGAAGTTTGAGATTGATGAGCAGAACAAGATAGTTACTTTTTTCTTCTTCGGGCATCATGATGAAGCTTACAGAAGGTAGACCATTCATATATAATCCTGCCGGTCGGAAAAAGAAATTGAAATTTTTATTCATAAAGTCCAGCCAGGTGCTTCTTCATTAAGTGTAGTTTCCCTCTTTTTATCATCTCCTGAGCTTTTTCCATAAGCATCTGCAGGTAATACAAGTTATGATAACTTGCTAATCTAAATCCAACTCCTTCTTGCTGCAGAAGCTGGTATCTGATATAAGCCCTGCTGTAATTCCTGCACACAAAGCAGTTGCATTTAGTATCCAAAGGCTTTCCATCTTTCTCATAAGGTCTGCTCAGCAGCCTTAATTTTCCTTCAGAAGTGAAGATTGTTCCCCTCCTTGCATTCTGCGTCGGGAATCTTGAATCAAAGCAGTCTACTCCTCTGCTTACAGCTTCTAAAAGCTCCAGTGGATCGCCAACGCCCATAAGGTAGCAAATTTTTTCTTCAGGCATAATCCTTTTCTGCAGTTCAATCATCCTGAATTCATCCTGCTTGTCTTCTCCTAATGCCAATCCACCCAATGCATATCCGTCAAAGTCAAGTTCCTTCAGTTCCTTTGCTGACTGCCTGCGAAGGTCATCATGAATCCCTCCCTGTGTTATGCCGAAAAGCAGTTGCAAATTCTTTTGCTTTTTTCTCAGTTTGTCATGCGCTATTTTGCACCTTCCAGCCCATTCAGAAGTGGTTTGCACAGCCTGCTCAATCTCTTCCTTGCTGTTCTCAATCAGTGGCATGTGGTCAAGGCACATTGCAACATCGCTTCCCAGTTCATATTGGATTTTCATCGAGTCTTCAGGAGTAACCAGCAGCCTTTCTCCGGAAAATGGGTTTTTGAATATAACCCCCTTGTGAGTTGTCTTGACCCAGAAAGTCTTGGAATACATCTGGAATCCTCCAGAGTCAGTAAATATCGCCCCAGGAAATCTCATGAATTTTCCAATGCCCCCCAGCTTTTTGATGACAGGAACCCCTGGCCTCAGAGAGAGAATGTATGAGTTGCATATTGTTGCTTGTGCTCCAATGCTGACAAGGTCTTCAGCGCTAAGATGCTTTGCTGCTGCCTTTGTAGAGACTGGCATGAAAAATGGCGTTCTGATTGTGCAGGTTTTTGTCTTTAGCAATCCAGTTCTGGCTTTTCCTTGCCTGTGTTCGATAGTGAATATGGGCATGCCATCATCCAGACTAGCGCCTTTAAAATGATAACGAATATAAACATGCAGATTTAAGTTATTGAAAATGATAGGCAAAAGAGAGGTGCTTGCTCTTGCAAAGCAGGCATTAAGGCATTTCAATGCGAAGTGCGAGGTGAAGTTTCTTTCATTCTCTGCATTCAGGAAGATTGCCTTGCAGTCAAGCTTAATCCGCCAGGCTCTGGAAGAAGGGTGGGCATTTGAAGAGCTGAAGATTCCAGCCCTGATTTACCACCAGGAAAAGGACCATATATATTTGAATGAAAAGATATTGAACACCATCCTCAGGAAAGTGGACAAGGCAATGCAGAAAGAGTTTGTTAAGTCAGTAATATATCACGAGCTCTTTCATATTTTGTACGAGCACCAGCTTAGAAAAAACAATTTCGTGGAATGCCTGAAGTCAGAAGAGAGAGCATGCAATGCCTTCAAGAAAAAGTATCCTGCACTGTACAAAATCGGATATGATGCGCACTCCAGAGCTACGCAACTCTGATAACTTCTTCATATGACGAGATGAATGTGTCTTTATAGTGAACAGTTATTTTCAGGGTATGCTCCCCTTCTGGGACTTGGGTTGAAAATCCAAGGTCATCAAGAGATAAAGAATAAACATATTCTCCTGTAAATCCTTCCCCGGCGTATCCAATCCTGCCAAATTTTCCAGCTCTTCTTTCATAAGGCATGCCTGTTTCCATGATGAAATCTTCGGCAGCAAAGCTCTTGGACTGCCCGGCAAAATCTACTTGGATGATTGCATCACCTGGCAGCACGTCATCCTCTGTTGTTGTCAGCAGGATGTTTGCCTGCACCGCAGGATCGAATGTCACAAGCCCTGTAATATTCCCTCCTAGAAAAAAGATTGCAAGAAATGCAATGCTCAGTGCAGGAACTAAGTAGATATTTTTCATCCGAAATACGCTTGCGTTGCTGGCTTGTTGGACTGCGC
>DATDZK010000042.1:0-4350 GCA_035288725.1 Candidatus Nanoarchaeia archaeon
CAGCAACCACAGTAAATCCTATCACCTCATCTTTATATCTTATTAACAAATAATGATTGCCTATAATATTGCATCCAAGATATTTGCGAAGATTCTTCCTTAGATATGGATTTCTCGGGTTAAACGACGCAGTATCGAACAACAAGACCTCGTCCCCTTTTTCTTCAATCAGCTTCTCAAGGGCAGTGCGCTGCTCTTGCGTCAATGACATGATTTCTTCCAATTGCGGCTCTGGAAATAATGTTTTTTGCACATGAAAACTAAAACAAAAGATTATTTAAATGATAAGAACTCTGCGTCCAGAGAAGAGGTGTTGTATGATAAAGACCAAGCAGCTTAACCATGCCGGGGGATTTTATCCGTATAGCGTGCACCTGCCAAAACTGCAGCAGGCCAACAATGGGTTTAGCTCACTGAAGGACTATCTTAATATGCTGTTTCAGGCATGCCCTGATGCCTACTTCAATGGCGGACCAAGAAGCTCTACCTTGAAAACAAAACTGCCTTTTGACATAATTGAAGTACAAGGACATGAAGTGTCTGCTCTGGCAGAAGCTGGGCTGGCTGCAAATGCAGAAAGATACAACAATAATCATTTGCGAGTGCAATTATTCATGCTTGAGCACGACCAGCAAACTTTTGCAATTGAAGTTCCCTTGTGGATGCAGCATCATGAGCTTGACAACTATGCTGAAATCTTCAGGACCATCCAGCCTTTAACAGGGCACATTGATGTTTTGCGCTTAGAAAATGACACATTATGGATATGGGATTACAAGCCAAAAGCCAAGAAAGAAAAATATGCCTCAACGCAAGTTTACTTTTATGCACTGATGCTGAGCAAAAGAACAGGCATTCCTTTAGATCATATTCGCTGCGGATGGTTTGATGACAAGGATGCTTTCTTATTCAAGCCCAAAGAAATGCAACTGGCATATAATAAGCAGTTATTGTAATGCGACGAGAATTCTTTCCAGATTTTTCTTACCTGGATCTTTTCTCCTTGCTGGATCAAGCTCAGAATGAGGTTTAATTAAAAGATTCCCCTGCCTTTGCCTGATGTTTTTAATTAAATTTGCTGCTTGAGTCACTTGTTTTTCACCTAAATCCTGGTTATATCTGCCAGCAAGCTCAATCCCTATGCTATTTGAATTGTATTTTCTGCAATGCCATGCTGTATCTGACTCATTTACCAACTGCACAATTTCACCAGATTCTAGAATTAAATAATGAGCACTTGCTCTGCTTTGTGGTCTTGTTAACCAGTCTTCCGCTCCCTGACCACTTCCTTCAGTAGTATGGAGCACAATGGTGTCAATTGCTTTCTTTCTTCCCTGTGTGTAATTGTTGGAATAATGTTTGCGTGCTATCAAGGATTTGGGCTGTATGTTGGTGTTTGGATTTGCATTTACAACTTTAGGATGGGCATATGAAGATTGCTGTGGCATGTTTCTTGAATCTTCAGCCACTGCATTTCCTGCACTTGCTATCATTGAAAATCCTGCTGCAAGACCTGCTATCAAAATTCCTTTCCATGTGAGATCGCTTCCCGGTATTGTATACATTTTAACCATCATATAGTAGTAATAATACTATAAAAGCTTTACGCTCCTTGAGGCTACCATTAAACTTATAATCAAAAGTCCATTCTGGAGCGCATGGACCTGGATTTTTACCCTATTGACATAGACTCGCTTGACGATGACAAGCACAAGCAGGTCATCAGGCTGTTTGGAAGGTCGGCAGATGGAAAGAGAGCATGCGTAATTGACAGGACTTTCTACCCTTATTTCTGGGCTGCGTGCAAGGAAAATACGCCTGAAAGCACTGCAAAGAACCTGGCAAAACGACTTATGCAGGAACAAGGCATCCATAATGCAGAGGTCCATCACAAGAAATTCCTGGCAAAGGAGGTTGTGGCACTGAAAATCACTGTTGAGCACAGCAAGGCTATTGGACAGGCAAAGCACCTGGTGAAGGACTATGATGAGATTCAGGGCATATTCGAAAGCGACATTCCATTTGTAAGAAGATACCTGATTGACAAGCACATTACGCCGTTAAGCTTGTGCCGAGCTTCTGGGAAAAAATCTTCAGCCCAGGCTGCTGTTGACATTGTAATCGAAGCAGATAGTATAAATCAGATTTCAGATGAGATGCTAAAACCAAAAATAATTGCATTTGATATTGAAGTGTACAACCCAAATGTTGCGCCTAGAGAACAGGAAGACCAGATTTGCTTGCTTGCATTGTATGGCAAAGACTTCCAGAAAGTCATTGCATGCAGGGATGTTGCGCATGCCTTCAAGTATGTGGATATTGTAAAGGATGAAAAAGAATTGATTACCAGTTTTCTAGCTTATGTCAAAGAAATTCAGCCAGATTACTTGGTTGGGTATTTTTCTGATGGATTTGATTTTCCATATATGAGAGCGCGGGCAAAGAAACATGGGATTGACTTGGACCTAGGACTGGATGGCAGCAATGTTTCTTTCAATAAAAGAATGCAGACAGGCTCGGCAAGGATTACAGGATTTGCGCACATTGACATCTACAAGTTCATCAGAAGGATCACTTCAGGAGGGGAAATTGAGCTTGAAAGCTATGACCTTGACACTGTAGCCAGGGAAATGCTTGGTGACGGAAAGAAAAAGGTGAACCTGCAGGACTTTCATGTAGCATGGGACAATGGGAAGGACTTGCACCAGTACATTGAATACAACCTGAAGGATGCTGAGCTCACTTACAGACTAGCAGAGGTTATGCTGCCGAATTTGCATGAAATGGTGAAGCTTGTTGGGCAAAACCTGTTTGATGTTGCAAGGATGACATTCGGGCAGTTTGTAGAATGGTATATCATCAGGAACATTGAGAGATTCAACGAGCTAATACCGAACAGGCCATACATGGGAGAGATAGAAGAGAGGGATATGGAGAGCTATGAGGGAGCGTTTGTGTTTGAGCCGCAGCCCGGCTTGTATGAAAATATAATGGGATTTGACTTCAGAAGCCTGTATCCAAGCATCATTGTCTCGCATAACATCTGCCTGAGCACGATAACAAAAGAAGCGAAAAATGTGCACACTACGCCTGAGATCATTCTGAGAAACAAGGCAGCCAAATATTATTTCACCAAGGACTATCAAGGCTTTCTTCCAGCAATTCTGAAAGAAATCATTGAAAGAAGAGCAAATATCAAAGCAGCGATGAAAAAGGAAAAAGCGAAAAATCCTGTGCTGAACGCGCGGCAATATGGACTTAAGATCTTGGCCAACAGCTTCTATGGCTATTTTGGATTTTCCGGAGCGAGATGGTACAATAATGAATGCGCTGCGAGCATAACTGCGTGGGCAAGGCATTACATTCATGAGGCGATTAAGAAATTTCAGGATGAAGGATTTACTGTTCTTTATTCAGACACGGATAGTTTATACCATACTCTTGGCAATAAGAAACGCGCAGATGCTCTCAAGCTGATGGAGAACATTAATGAAAATCTTCCTGACATGATGGAATTGGAATTTGAAAATTACTATCTCAGAGGGATTTTTGTCATGAAGAAAGGGGAGAAGAAAGGCGCAAAGAAAAAATATGCATTGATTGATGAAAAGAACGTGATTAAAGTAAGAGGATTCGAGACCATTCGCGGAGACTGGAGCATTATTGCAAGGGAAGTGCAGGATCATGTGCTTCATCTAATTCTTGAGGAAAATGATGTGAATGGAGCTGAGCAGTATGTCAAGCAAACCATCAAAGATGTGCGGCAGAAAAATTTGCCTAAAGATAAGATGGTTATTCGCAAGCAGCTTAAAAAGAAGATTGAGAATTATGACGCTGTTGGGCCGCATGTTGCTGTTGCGCAGCGATTGCGCGAACGAGGCATCAAAGTACAAGAAGGAAGCCTCATTAGTTACATTGTTTGCGAAGGAAGAGGCATGATCCGCGATCGCGCAAAGCCTGTTGATGAAGCAACCACTTACGATGCTGAATACTACATTGACCACCAGATTTTGCCTGCAGTGCTGCCCTTGTTTGATGTTCTTGGCATCAAGGAAGAGTTTTTGAAGAAAGACCACCAGCAGAAAGGAGTGATGGATTTTTAAATAGAGGATTTTCTGTAAAACCATGATTTTGGTAAAAACTAAAATCGGACCGAGCAAGATTCATTATTCTTTCTTCTCAAAAACACTTTTAAATCAATATTTTATTCTTCATTTGAATATGAACACAGCGAAGATGATGTATTAGATTTGATTGCTGAGAAATATCATCACAAAGATGAACTTGATCCTCGTTTCAAAAAATAGATAATCCCTTGCTTTATTCATCTAAGCAACTCATTTATGCATT
>DATDZK010000043.1:0-11107 GCA_035288725.1 Candidatus Nanoarchaeia archaeon
AGGCACCGTCACTAATGCAGACGGCGCTCCGAGTGTTGCACTGCTCATAGCAATCCTTTGCTTGTCATGCCAGCTTTCTGCGTTTTTCCGATGCTCACGCTTTTCATGTCACTATTTATTAGCGGAGTTGGCACGCACAAGTGCGCCAGCGTGTTCAGCGTGCTGTAAGCAGCCTCTAGTTCAGCAAAGGTCGCGTCTTCCATGTCAACAGTTCTTTGTGCCCCCATCTTTTCCAGGAACTGCTCAAGGCCTTCAGAGTCTTGCTTTGTCTTTTGCTTGGTTCTTTGCAGTTCAAGGTGGCTGATGAAGTGGAAAACTTCTCCTCTGCCTGCTGCAAATCCTGCAACCACAGTGTCATTCCCGTATTTTTCCTGCATCTCTTCGCTTGTAATCACAGGCAGCACTTCTTTGCCGATTGTGTAGAGATCGCTGCTGCTTTCTAGCCACCACTTAGGATGGCACTGCGCATAGCTCATACCCATGAAGATGCGCGAGAGATCAGTATTGCAGTTAATCTCCACAACGTCGTCGCCAGTTTTTCCTGCCTTGACTAGCTTGCCCGGGAATACTCTTTCAACAAGCCCAACAGCCCAGTCAGTAGTCACAAGCCTTCCTCCCTGCTCGACAAAGGCTTTCACAGCTTTCTCGCGCTTTGGCGATGGCTCATAGGTTATGCAGTTCACCAGCATCACCCGCCCGCCGTTGTGCGTTGCAATTTCTGACGGGTCGATTAGCGCATACGGCACCTTCAATGTGTCCATCAACTTTTCTATGTGGTCATACTGCCCTTTCACAACTACAATGTCGTTTGGCTGTATTGCCTTCAGCTGCTCGTACATGCCTGGCTGCATGCGCATGCTGACCTGCTCAAAGATTCTTGCCGTAGTGGCGTAGGCTGATTTCATTTTACATTCCTCCCTTGCTGCTTTTAATAACAGCATCTGCTGCCCGCAGGCTCTTCATCACTTTTTCTATGTTATCGCTGTCCTGCCGCGCTGACATGCTTTTCTTGAAGTTGCTGAAATGCCCCCAGCTCTTTGCGACAATGCCCATTGCAGTGTCAACAACGCGCATCGGATCCTCGATTGGAATGATGCGCTGCCTGTCATCAAGCGCTTCTGCCCACTGCTGCTCGATCTTCTCATCCTTTCCAGGATAGGACTTTCGCAGCAGGTAGATGTCAAACCTTTCGCTCAGGTCTCTCCAGATGCTCATGGACTTAATGGCTGACTGCAGGTTGTCGCCTAGGTATTGCTTTACTTTCTTGGGATCAATCTCGTCATAGGACATCTCATCGCCCATGACAAACAGGAAAGGCTTGGTTGCGTTTGGCAGTTCTGCATGCTCGTGCAGGAAATATGCAAGCAGCTCATAATTCTCCCTGATGCCTGGACCTCCGCCTCCCTCTGGCTTCAGGCCTTTTAGGATTGCATCAAGGCTTGGCCCTTTTCCGAAGTTTCCTATTTGTACTGGCCAGTTGTCAGTTGCAGAATCACCAATTACAGAGAAGCTTAGCTCCACATCATCGCGGTACTGGCTTAGTGTTTGGTAGAGCAGCGGCAGCCGATCAAAGATTTCTGCAGGCCAGGTTTGCATGCTTCCTGTGCCGTCAACACAGACAATGATTGGATTCTTGCTTGTGCTGGAAATAGTTTTTCCTTTTGGATCTACCAGTGCCAAGTTTGGCTCCTTCTTTTTCGTGTAGACCCTGGTGCTGTCTGCTTCTGCTGCCAGCTTCTCAAGGTATGGCTTCTTTGCGCTGTCGTACGCGTATTTCCCTGGATTTTTCCAGACTGATGTGTCATCTCCCCAACTGTACATTTTTATGCCTCCTATCCTTTGTAGGATGATTTTCTTCCAAAGACTTCTTCCCTGATATTGGAAAGGCGCTTGACCAGGTCATCCTGTTCCCAGCTTGGTCGCTTGAGCGGGTCAAACTGCGTCATGTCGCGGAAAAAATCTTGGAGTTTGCTAGGTACATGCTCGGGAATTTCCTTGGTCAGCGGATTTCCGCCTAGTGCGTAGATCATGCTCAATCCAAGAGAGTACAAGTCTGAAACAGGCAATGGCGGCTTACCTTCTTTGATCTCCGGCGGGACAAAAATAGGGGTGTACCCGTCAGCGCAGCTTTCTGCTCTAGGCTGGAATGTTGATAGCCCATAGTCTACAAGATAGGCATTGTGGTTTTCTGGCTGCACTATAATGTTTGGAGGCTTGACATCTCCATGAATCATTCCCATGTGATGCAGGTAATGCAGTGCATTCAGCAGCCTCTGCGTCACCCAGGAGACATCTTCAGGATGGATTGCCTTGTGCTTTTCAATTGTCTTGTCCAGGCTCTTACCTTCAATGTAGCTCATGATCAGCACATAGCTTCCATCTTCTACCCTGACAATATCTCGGAATGTAGGCAGGGAATGGTGATGGATTTTTGCTAAAAGTCCTGACTCACGCTGTAGCAATTTAGTATCTTCAGGATTGATGTGGATATTTTGCTTCAGGCACGCCTTGACATCAGGCAGCAATATGTGCCTCCCTTCATACGTTCTTCCGAATCCTCCTTCTCCTATTTGCCTGACTATTTCGTAGCTGCCAATGACTTTTTTCATAATTCCCTCGCATGCGCAGCTTCTGCTTCTGCAGGCTCTGTGCTTTGGTAGTCATTTGCCAGCATGGTTGCTAATGTTTCAAGTCCGAATTCTTTTCTGAAGCGCTCGTCAAGATGGTGTTCTTTGATGTAGTGCGCAACAGGTGCAGGAACTAAGGATTCCCAGTCATAGTTCTGCGCCATGCGAATGCGCACTTCAGTTGCGCGCAGCCTAATCTGCTCATCTCTAGGGATGAAAGTTGCAGGATGGATTATTGAATATGAACCTTCAAGCAGCTGTTTGATATAGGCGTTTCCTATAACAAACGCATCTAGTGTTCCGTAAGTGTCAATGATGTCCTGTTTCCAGCGTTGCCCGTCTGCATACTCAGGATCCTGCGCATAGTCAGGAACTTCCACAATAAGGTAATTGCTTCTTCCTGCCAGTGCAAGTTCAAGCATGTTCCTTGTTTCTGCTGATGTAAATGGATTTCTCGCATTGTACTTGTTGCTGCTTCCGATGCCAATGACCACAAAGTCTGCTGCATCGCATACAGTCTCCAGCATCTTCATTGCCCCAATATGCAGTGGCTTGAATCTCCCAATGAGTCCGACCCTTCCTAAGCCAGGCATAATTCCTCCCTGTGCCGCAGGTATTTTTCCAGTATCCTTCCATGGTCAAAGGCAAGCGCATTTTCCCTGATTAGCTGGCGCACTTCCCTCAAAGTATAGGGTCTTGCCTCTTTCGCGTCATCCCCTGCGCAGATTGTCCCATATCCTTTAGCAATGTATGTGATGCTGATCATGTGCCCGCGCGGATCGCGTGACGGGCTTGAATGAACGCAGAACGGCTGCTCTGGACTGGTAATTTTAATATGCAATCCCGTTTCTTCGCGTGCTTCCTTGCATGCATTCTCCTCCAGGCTTAGCCCCCATTCTGCAAATCCACCAGGCAATGCAATTCCATACGGCGGATTATTCCGCTTGATCAGGACAATTCTCTCTTCTCCTGGACGCTGATACTCAATAATCAAGTCAGTGGTCGGGTATGGGTTTCGTTGGCGGTTCATGCTTCTTCCTCCAGCATGGCTTTAAGTTCTTCAAGATCATACCACCCTGCATAGTGGTTGATTATTGTCTCCCTGTTGCTGAATCCTCTGCTTCTGGGTGAGATTATCACAATTGGCGCTGCCTGCGCTGCCTTGAACACGCTTCTCTTGGAATTCCTGAATGCTTCTACGACATTCTTGATGAATCCCTGCTCGTCAATGTGCTCATAGATTGTCCTGCCTTGCCAGTCTCGCGGGAAGAAGTCCGGAGTCAGGCTGCGGCGCTTGTAATCTTTGATTATGTCCAGCAGCCCTTTCTTGTTGCGGATCATCTCTGCATCAATTCCTGCTCTTACCCAGTAGTCAAGTGGATCCTCTTTCGCGTCAGCAAGCTCTGCCATCGGCAAGGTAGTTCCGTTGTATAGAGAGCTGGGAATTATCTCCCTGCCATGGCGCTGGTTGATGTACTCAGCAAACTGGTAGAGCTCCACTTTCGTGAGGTCGCCAATTAGGCTATGCACCCCAATGCTGCCGATGTCGTGGAATGTGGCCCATCCCTCAACTATTTCTGTATGGTTTCCTGCTGCAACAATGCCGCTCTTGAATGTGTGATATGCCCCTATGCCTTGTACAGTGCGCATCACCGCTTGCATGCATGCCTTTCCTGTGAGAGTAGGCTGCTTGCCAAAGGCAAGCTCATGCTGCTTCATAACTGTATCAACAGGCTCTTGCGTGGAGTTCCAATACAGTGTGATGCCAAGCTGGTCTGCAATATGCTGCGCGTTGCTTCTTGTAGTCTCCCCATTGTCATTCGTAGGGTTAGTGATAAGGATAGTATGGTCCTTGCCCATCGCGTCTGCTACAAGCGCAGCTACAATTGCAGAGTCAATCCCTCCGCTGACATGCACTTGCGCATTCTGAATGCCGATTACCCTGAACAGTTCGCGCTGCTCATACAGCAGCGCATCGTAGATTTCATCATACTTTTCATAGACTCGTTCTTCCAGGGTTTTCCCTGCTGCTCCTTTGAGAGGCAGGTCAACAATCTGGAAGTCGCTGCCAAACCTGCGGAGCTCTGCTGCAAGGTTTCCTGCTGAGTCATATGCCATGCTTCCGCCGTCGTAGATCATGATGTTCTTGACAATGTCTCCTACACCCACAGCGTTCATGTTGATGATAGGAATCCTCTTTTCTTTCGCATGCTCTCCGAACAGTGCATAGCGCTTGTGATGTTTGCCATAGTAGAAGTAGGATTCATTCAGGCATGCTATCAGGTCAGCGCCTTTTGCTTTCATCTCTGCAATGATATCCCTGCTGTGGTCATCCTTCCATGCATCTTCGCAGATTGGCGTGCCCAAGGTGAAGCGCTTTCCATTCACTTTAATTGAAACAACGCTGACAGTGCTGCCAGGAGCGAAATATTTCCTGTCTTCGTGATGTTCGTCATTCGCAAGCAAGGTCTTGTCATAGATGTTCAGGACTTTTCCGCCCTGGATTACTGCTGCAGAGTTTGTGATGAGCATGTTCCCGCTTTTTCTCTGGCCCTTGTAGTCCACAAAGCCAACAACAGCAACCAAGTTTTCAGGAACTTCTTTCGCTATGATCTCCTCCAGCAGTTTCTTGTTATACTGGATGAAGTCTTTCTGTTCGAAGAGTGCGCCGCAGCAGTAGCCTGTGATTGCAGTTTCAGGAAAGACTACAACATCCGCGCCTTCAGCTTTAGCTTTGCGGATGCCCTCCACGATATGGTAGGCGTTCCCTGCCAGGTCTCCAGTTACAGGATTTGTTTGCGCAAGCGCGACTCTTACATATGCCATGCTTATTCCTCCAGCATCTTCTCCAGTTCGCCGACTGTGGTGAGCTTGGCTCCTTTTTGTTGCCATGCTGCAAGAACAGGGTCCAAAGGCAAGTTAGGCAGTTCCTTGATTGCGTCAACAGGCACATATACTTCAATATGCCTCTCAAGCAGTCCTTGCACTGCATAATTTACGCAAACATTGGTGGCTACACCATAAACTACTGCGCGTTCAGGCTTAAGCAATTCCAAAACGCGTTCTGCATGCGGAGATCCTTGGAAGATGTCAAAATGGTCTTTGTAGAGCACGATGTTTCTGCTGCGCCTGACACTTGCAGGGTGCAGTTCGCCGTCTCTCCAGTCAAGTATGTAAGGATCTCTTGGCTGTGTCGCAGGAATAAATTCTGCTCCATAAGAACCAATCATGCAATGTTCCGGAAATGTGGTCTTGAAATCAGGCGTTGCAGATAATTCTTTTGAGTCTTTCGTATGCCAGTCTGCAGTGTTTACAACTTGCAGGTTTTTTCTCTCTGCCAGCGAAGTGAGTCGCTCCAGCTGTGGTTCAATAGCCTGCGCTCCAAGAACAGCAAGCTTTCCCTTGTATCCGCCATCCTCTCCTGTTCTCATAAAGTCATATTGCGTGTCTACGTTCCAAAATATAGTCTTCATGTGTATTTCCTCCTAAGCTAGCACCAGCTGTGCTACTTCATACTGTTTTGTAAGCTTCTCCACCATGTCTTGCAAGCCAGGAGAAACTTTGATGTGGTATGCTTCTGGATTGTGGATATCATAAGCATGAAGTGCAGCAACAGAAGCAAGACTGTAAGTGCGAATCTCTTCCAAGGATCTGCGTGGCTGCAAGCGTACTCCTTCCTCAACAACAGTCTCAAGCAAAGGAGTGCCGCCAACTGCTTCATTCTCAAGTGCAAGAATGTCATGTAGCGCTTGTCCATTGCTCATAACGCGGAAAACTTGCTTCCTTCCTGGATATGTTTTCTTCCCAGGTGCAAGCTTGATTTTTCCTCCCTGGTCATCCTCAACTAGCTTGTAAACTCCAGACAAAGCAGCAACAGGCTTTGCAGTGATCAGTTCAGTGCCAACGCCATAGGCATCAATTGGTGCTTCCTGCGCGCGCAGCTCAGAAATTTTGTATTCATTTAAGTCATTGCTGGCAATAATCTTGACATAAGAAAGGCCGGATGCGTCAAGTATGTTGCGCGTATGGCGGGAAAGCGAAAGCAAGTCTCCTGAATCTAATCTGACTGCCCCTAAGCGATGTCCTTTTGCTTCAAGTTCCTTTCCGACAATTGCTGCGTTCTGTGCGCCATGCAGCGTGTCATATGTATCAATAAGTAAAGTAGGCTTGTCAGGGAATGTCCTGGCATAGGCGCGGAATGATTCAAGCTCAGAAGGGAAGCTCATGATGAAGCTGTGCGCGTGCGTCCCAGAAATCGGAATGCCATACTCCATGCCTGCTTTGACATTGCTAGTTCCAACAGCTCCTCCAATAAAGGCAGCGCGTGCGCCTTTCATGCCAGCGCTCTCTTCATGTGCCCTGCGCAATCCAAAGTCAACTACTTTCGAGTCTCCTGCTGCATGCACCACCCTGCTTGCTTTGCTGGCAATCAAAGTCTGGAAGTTGATGGTGTTCAGCAGTATGGTCTCAAGCAGCTGCGCCTCAATTCGCGGGGCAGTGATGCTTACAAGAGGAGTGTTTGGCCCTACAGCAGTCCCTTCTTTCACTGCGCGGATTTCTCCGGAGAACTTGAAATTACGGAGATAGTCAAGATAATCCTCTGAAAAGAGATGCTGGGATCGCAGGTAGGCGATGTCCTGCTCTGAAAATTTGAGGTTCACGGCAGTGTCAATCGCGTCCTCAATGCCATTAGCAACAAAGTAGCCCCAGTCAGATGGAAGCTTGCGGATAAAAAGATCGAAGGTGGCAGGGGTGTTTTTTCCTTCTGCAAGGTACGCAGCTCCCATCGTGAGCTGGTAAAGATCAGTCAGCAATGCTTTATTTTCCATGGTCCCTCCTGTTAATGTATGTTATACACTTATTATTGCCGAAAAAAAGGAGGCGGTCGTTTGCTGCCCCCTCCTTCCTTTCGTAATTGTTTAATGTGCTTTTCATGTTACTGTATATAATACACTAACTAATATATAAAGGTTCTGGTCTTGAAATTCATGCAAGGCATTACTCAGATTACTTCAGAAATACATTGATTTTCTCGCTTAGTGGCTGGTATTTCGTGCTTGCAAAAGTGTAAAATGCAGCAGGCCTATGTGCCCCTTCGCGTTCCTGCTCCCCTGTAGCTTTTAGTATACCCAATTCCCTGATGCGCTTCCGGAAGTTGCGCTTGTCAAGGGTCTTGTCTAAAATTATCTCATACAGGCGCTGTAGCTGTGTCAAGGTAAATTTCTTAGGCAAAATCTGGAAGGAAATATTGGTTGTCTGGATCTCATAGCGCAAATTTTCGAGAGAGTCTTGGATAATTTCCTTGTGGTCAAATGCCAAGGCAGGAAGCTGGGACAGCAGGAACCAGCGCGCATCAGACGCATCAGTCGTTGCCTTTAGTTTCTGGTCTGCACTTATAAGCGCAAGATACGCAACAGATATCACCCTGCCGCGCGGGTCGCGCTTGGCATTCCCATATGTCCTTAATTGCTTCAGAAATATGTTCTTAACTCCAGTCTCTTCCTCAAGCTCGCGCTGTGCTGCCTCTTCAAGGTTTTCATCTAAAAGCACAAATCCTCCAGGCAATGCATACTGCCCTTGATAAGGAGGATACTTGCGCTTGATCAGGAGAATTTTCAGGTCATTGTTTGCGATAGTGAATACTACTGCATCCACTGCAACCTGCATCCATCCTCCTTTATGCATACTAAGTGTATGGAGTACAGTTTTTATAAATCTAATGCTCAGGGATTCGAACCATCTGCCTGGAGCTCAGGAGGCTCTAGCTCAATCCAAGATAAGCTGCCCAGACGTGGCGCATTCCAAATTGTATTTAAATGCAAAGAGACAGGGAAAAAGGCATGATCACAATAACCCGATGTTGCCGTCCGCTGGAAGAGGGGGAGCATAAGCGTGTTCGCACCAAATCCGCAGATCGGATGCGTGATCCTTATGCAAAGGAGCATCTTGTCATTAGTTTAGTGTACGCGCTCACGCACGGTTATTATGCATCAAAAACACATCATGGCTATCTTGAGAAGGGGAATGGTAGAGTTCCATGGTTGGACTTGGATAAGCTTGTGGATGGAGTAAAGAATGATGCAACAGGGCATGCGCGCCAGCAGTTGCAGGCATTGCTTGTAAGTGCGCAATACAAGCTTGCAGGACGCATGTTTTTTACAGGAAATGGAGAAACTCTCGATCAGGCAATTCTCGAATACATCAGGCTAAATAGAGAAAATATATATTGCCATGCAGAAGTGCGAAGGCAACCTTAAGCATACATTTATATTAAGGATTGCATGCAAGCACGCAGAGGTGACATGCGCACAGTTATTGCATTAGGAGGCAATGCCTTAACCAGGCCAGAGGAAAGGGGCACATATCAGGAGCTGCAGCATAATATCCTGAACACATGCAAGTCCATTCAGTCCATTCTGCAGCATGAGGTGGTTATAGTCTCTGGCTCAGGTCCGCAGATCGGGAATATTCTCTTGCAGAACGAGCTGGCAAAGGGAAACGTTCCTTCCATGCCGTTGCATGTGCTTGATGCGGAATTGGAAGGGGAGCTTGGCTACATGATCCAGCAGGGAGTCAAGAATGTGACGCGCAAGCCTGTCATCACTGTAATTACGCAGGTTCTTGTGGATAGGCATGATCCTGCATTCAGGAAGCCGACAAAGTTTGTCGGAAGATTTTTCTCAAAGCAGCAGGCAAAGGAAATTTCGCGCACGCATAAGTACATGATGCGCGAGGATGCAGGCAGGGGTTATAGAAGAGTGGTTGCTTCGCCCCAGCCAATAAAGATTATCGAGAAGGATGCGATTCATGCGCTGTTGCAAAAAAAGTTTGTCGTCATAGCTGTCGGAGGAGGTGGCATTCCTGTTACCAAAAAGCACCAGCATTTGCATGGCAGGGACGCTGTCATTGACAAGGATTTGGCTGCAGCATGCCTGGCAAAAGGCATCAAGGCAGACCAATTAATTATTCTAACAGGAGTGGACGCGGTGTACAGGGATTTTGCTACAAAGCGCAAGAAAAGATTAGCAAGACTCACAGCAAAGCAAGCAGAGCAATTGTTGAAGCAGGGCCAGTTTCCTCCTGGCAATATGGGCCCGAAGATCCAGGCTTCCCTTCAATTTCTCAAGGCAAAAGGCAAGAAAGTAGTCATCACCTCTCCGGAAAAGTTGAAGAAGGCAATGCAGGGAAAGGCAGGAACAGTGATCACGCCATGAAAACATAACATTTATATATTATTGTATGATAAATAATACATATGTATGAAAAACTAAACATAACAGAAAATCATCTCCAAGTACTTTCGCTCTTTACCCAAGGATTCAAAAGGGAGTATTATATTCGCGAAGTTCAACGGTTATTGAAAATGAGTCCAAGAACCGCTCAATTGATACTGAATGATTGGGAAAAGAAAGCAGTACTCGAATCAAAAAGAAGGGGAAAAATTAGGACCTATGCATTGAAATCAAGCACGATTGCCAGGGACTGTATCATATTCGTGGAAGAATACAAAAAGATTCTGTTTGTACAAAAACATCCAATGATTCAGGAGATTATAACTAAAATCATCCCTTGTATTGCGGGCATTGGGGTGATATTCGGAAGTTATGCTAGAGGGACAGAAAAAAAAGATTCAGATCTTGATATTTTTATTGCCGGAACGTATAATAAAAACGAGATAAAAAAAATTTCTGAGCGCTATGGGATTGAAGTAAGCATCAAGTCTTACCCAATTAAAATTTTCGAAGAAACAATAAATGAGGACATTTTGCTCAAGGAAGTGATTGCAAATCATATTGTATTCTGCAATATTGACGGGTTTGTTCGCGCAGCATTAAAAAATGGATAAGATTGAATGGTGTGTCCGGAAGAAAGGAGGGATCAGCTTAATTGAACCAAGCACAAATATTGCCGAAGCCTATCTCAAGAAGGCAGAGGACGCGCTTGAAGCCATGCGAACGAATAAAATAAGGGATTGGAAGATTTCAGCAGCATATTACACTATGTATTTCTCTTTGTATGCAGTTCTTGCAAAGATGGGGATAAAATGCGAGATTCACGCTTGCACATTTGAATTTGCAAGCCGGTTTCTTCAAGGCTATATCACGAAAGAGGAAATAAAATTTCTAAAAGAGTCATTGCAGGCAAGAATTGATGCGCAGTATTATGTGAACCGCAATGTTCCAGATTTAATTTATAGTAAAATGATAAAGCAGACTCCAGAGATGATTGTAAAATGCAAAAATATTTTACTCCATATAACGGAGCAGCAGATTAATGATATTAGAAAGGTATTAAGCTCAATTGAGAACAGAAAACCATGAAAACAAGACACCTATTGTCCATCGCAGACTTATCCAAAGGTGAAATAATTAAATTGCTGAAGCTAGCCGCCGCTGTGAAGAAGCATCCGAAGGAATATCACAGGGCATTGTACGAAAAAGTATTGTTAACCTTTTTCCAGATGCCTTCATTGAGGACAG
>DATDZK010000044.1:0-2745 GCA_035288725.1 Candidatus Nanoarchaeia archaeon
AAGGCTGAGTAAGAAAGGCGATGATGACCTTCTTGAGAATGGACTGCCGTTGCTTGCTGTTGTAGTTGTTTCCATATTTGTTTTCATCACTGTCACTGGAATAGCTGCTGTTGGCACTGCAGAGACCCTGGATTTCTCAGATGTGGCGCTTGAGCAGTACTTCCAGAGGCTGCTTGCTGTGTGCTTTGCTGCTTCTGACGGAGGCACACCAGCAATAGGGGTCATTGATGAAAGCAAGATAACTGAGGATGCTGTTGATAAATGCCTGCAGCACAAGGATTTAGGGATATCTGTATCTTTGAATGGCAGAAAAGTCCTGGAAGAGGAGTATTACAAATTTTATAATTTGTGCTGCTCAGTAAAGAAAAAACCTTATTCATGCGGAGAAAAGAGACTTCGCTTGCTTCTTTCTACAGGAGAGAAAGCTGATATTGTAATAAAAGGAGTGCTGCATCATGGATAGCAAAAAAGGGCTTGTTACATTCTTTCCAGCCATTCTGCTAGCGTTTGCGCTTTTTGCATTCGTTGCAATGATATTCCTTGTTGCCAATGTGCTGTTTGCTGAAAGCCAGCAGGAAGCAGTAATCTACAACCTAAGGAATGTAGACGATGATATTACACTGCAGGCGCTTCTTCGCTATAATTACCATGGAAAAATGCTGGGAGACTGGCTTGTGCTCGGAGCTGGAATGAAGGACAAGCAGGCAGAAGCAACATTCTCTGAAGGTTTTAAGGAATATTTCAGAGGAATGCCTGTCACAGCAGTAGCTAAAATTTATGTCAACAATAACTTATACAAGTCTGTCTCGCTTAATGATTATTTTTCATCGCTTTCTCCTGAACAAAAGGATTTGTTCATCACTTCTGGGAGGAATTATGAAGAAGAAAGGACATTTACGCTTATGCAGGCAAAGGAAAGAAGCGTTTACGAAGGAATAATCGCCCATCAGAAACTTCCGTATGGTGTTGAAATCAGGTTTGCGCAAATGCACATCAATCTTCCTGGGGAGAAGCAATGAGCCAAGGCAAAGTGGAGTTTATGTTTTACATCATAGTTGTTTTTGCCATTGTGGCAATGGCAACTGTGACCATATTTAACTTCCAGCAGGATTCAGGCACGCTTCCGCTGTATGCGCCGTCAGCTGCACTGACAAAGCAATTCAGGCTGGGGATACAGCAGGATACTTTCCTTGAGTCTGCAGGAAGGATTGCCGCATGCCAGGCTTTTCAGCAGCAGTTTAATGCTAACTCCTTTCCTAAAGAGTGCATTATTGATAATGTAATTGCCTTTTCGCCTTCAGGAAAATGCCAGCTCAAGGCTTCTTCGATTAGTGAGGACTTTCTGCCTGTATTCAAGGAGAAACTGAAAAAAATCCTTAGTGATTCTGGATTTTCAAATTTAGAAGCGCAGGATATCTCAATCACTGATGGATTTGTGCTTGAACAAAAGTTTGCTGATATTCATGTTCCAGGAGATTATTCCTATAAGATATCACCAGCAGCATCCCTTCAGCTGCCATATGCATTATTTGCTGAGACTATTGCGCATTTGCAGGCGAAGGATGAGTGCATACGCAGCCATAACCCATTAACTGACAAGCTGCTGGAGGAATTCTGCAAATTAAATCCCACTGTTGGATACGAGCATAAGGGAGATTTGGTCCTTGTGACAAAGGAAATTTCCCTTGCCTGCTCAAGACAGCCATTTTCTGCCAGCTTTGCCTGGCAGTTGAACCCAGAGCCTTGAGCACCACAATCTTTTTAATAGTAAATCAAGCAAAGAGAGCCATGAAGTATGAGGACATTGTTGCCAGAATCAGGCAGCAGAAGAATATTTCTCATGAGGAAATTGAGGAGCGTGTCAAAGGCAAATTGCAGAAGCTTTCTGACTTGCTTAGCAGGGAGGGGGCGGCGCATATTGTTGCAAATGAACTGGGCGTGAAGCTTTTTGATGACCTGATGAACAGGCAGCTGAAGATAAGCGATCTTATTGGGGGAATGCGCGCTGTCACAATTGCTGGAAAAGTCACTAAAGTGGGGAATGTGATAGCATACAAGAAGGAAACTCGCGAGGGAAAAGTCGCGAATCTGTTCATTGCAGATGCATCTGGAAAAATTAGAGTTGTGCTATGGGATGCAAAGCAGATCAAGCTTGTGGAAGACGGGATGATAAAAGAGGGAGATGTGATCAAGGTCACTAAAAGCACTGTAAGGGCAAACCAAGGGTTTACTGAAATCCATCTGAACAGCTTCAGCGAGATATTTGTTAATCCCCCAGGTGTGACCATGCCTGAGATTAGCGACAAGCAGCAGCTGCACTTCATTGACAAGAAAATCCAGGAACTGAAGGAACAGGATGACCAGGTTGCCATCACAGGAACAATTGTGCAGGCGTTTGAGCCAAGATTCTATCCTGGATGCCCGCAATGCGCGAAGAAAGCTTTTCCTGAAGGCGAGCAATACAGGTGCGCAGAGCATGGGGTTGTTGCTGCGGACTTCATTCCTGTTTTAAACTTATTTTTTGATGACGGAACTGACAGCATCAGGGTAGTTGCATTCAGGAACCAGGCTGAGAGAATTCTAGGCATGAGCAAAGAGGAAACTCAAAAATTCAAGGAAGATCCTGCTTCTTTTGAGGCCTGCAAACAGCAGCTGCTTGGCAAGCAGTTCAAATTTATAGGGAAAGTGACGAAGAATGAGATGGCTGGTAGAAACGAGTTTACCACGCGGTTTGTCCTTGACCTA
>DATDZK010000045.1:0-2168 GCA_035288725.1 Candidatus Nanoarchaeia archaeon
TTGCTGGATCTCATGGAGCATTGCAATTCTCTGCTTTGTTTCTTCCTGCACCTTTTGCATAGCTTCTGGAGGCAAGTTATTCCTTCGTGTCTGATAGGTGAAGTCTGTGCTCAAAATATTTACACTTGTCAAATCAGGATTGGGTCCGTGTTCGCGCATCAGCTGCTCTAAGGTTGCAAACCAGACCTTTTCCCTTAAATTGTCTAGAAACCCGCCTTCTTGGTGCAGAAGATGATATCCCATGATGAAATCGCTTTTTGGTGGCCCTCCCCAAAACTTTCCATTTACGAATATTGGCTTTTCATATAAGAAGCCATTTCTGAATGCATGGACATTCCTATCGAATACTACTTTTGATCCGTCAAACGTGTAAGCTTCCTGCTGCTCTTTTGGCTTCTCATGCGTAAATCCTTTTACAGGAGATTTTAATATGCCTATATTTTCGAAGTCATCGAGACTGTACACAAAACAATTTACCTTTACATCTCTGATGATGTTTGTTACCCAAAACATGTTAATTGCCCTTGTGATAAACAGCTGCGCGCCATCATATCCTTGGTAAAATAGGGGCATATGCACTAACCTGCATGCATTTTCTTTGCTGCAGACCATAACTAAATCAATATCAGACTTTTCTGTTACTGAGAAATTCTGGCCGTATCCGAGAGATCCACCTGCATATGCTCCATGTAGAAGAAATCTGACAGCACTTGTAATCTGCTGTGATATCTGCAGACGTTTCTCTGTCTCTTCCCTGGCCCCCATATCTTGCTGGTGCCGTAAACCTTATTAAATCTATCGTCCAAATGCATTTTATGAAACTCAAGCAGCTGCCCGAGGACTTTTATGTCCAGGAAATATATCATCCTGCACTTGCTGATAATGGATGTTTTGCCTGCTTCCTGCTGAAAAAGAAGGAATGGGGGACGTTGGATGCACTGTCTGCTATAGCTACAGCATTGCATGCGGATATCAGAAGGTTTGGCATTGCGGGCATGAAAGACAAAAGAGGAATAACAGAGCAGTATGTGAGCGGGTACAGGATAACAAAGTCAGCTGTTGAACAGGTGAAGATAAGAAATATTGAACTGACTTTTCTAGGATACCTGAAAGAGCGCATTACACTAGGAGAGCTTGAAGGCAATCATTTCAGGATTGTGGTGAGAGACTTAGCTGAGGAAAGAAAGATTGATCCTGTGAAGAAGATCCTGAACTTGTTCGATTACCAGAGGTTTGGCAAGGACATGAAGAACATTGAAGTTGGAAGAGCGTTTGTGCAAGGCGATTACAATAAAGTATGCGAGCATCTGAAGATTGACGCGGAAGGCAATGACTATATTGGAGCCTTGCGGAAAGTCAACAGAAGAATCCTGCGCTTCCTGGTGAGCTCTTACCAGAGCCATTTGTGGAATGAAGCAGTGCAGCAATTGAAAAGTGATTATGCTGCTGTTCCTATTCTTGGATACCTGACTGAATTAAAAGGAGAGGTTGGAGAAGCGTATAAAGTCTTGATGGAAAATGAGGAGATTAAGCAAGAAAATTTCCTGATGAAAAGCATTCCCGAGCTGTCAAGCGAGGGGAATGAAAGGAAAATGTTTGTTGAGCTGAAGAATTTCTCATGCACATGGGGAGAGGATAATCATAACAAGAACAATTACAAGTGCATTTTGGAGTTTGACCTTGGGAAGGGGCAGTATGCCACGCATGTGGTGAAGACATTATTTCAGTAACCTTTAAAAAGTGGTGAAAAAGCCAGATAATTTATGATTGACCTATTGACTCAGGAAGAGCTGAAACTGCCAGACATTGCAGCGCTTGTGCAAAATATCATTCATTCCAGGCTAGAGCCATTGCCAGGCCGCCGCAGGCAAGTCAAATTATACACGAAGAATATCTCAGACATAGCAGGGTTACAGATACCTCTAATACTGGAAGCATCTGTTGGCGGGCCACAAGATATTTACTACAGGCTGCGCCTTGACATCGGAGCACACGGCTATGTTCTGGGAAGTTCTCATCCAGGGAGAAACTCGGATTTCACTAAAAGCCTGCAATTGCCATTTCTTGTTGAGACCTTGCGCTGCGTTCATACCATAGAAGACTTTTTTGATGTTTATCACTTCTTTTATGATCCTGAGCAGCTTCGCATACAATAGCAGATTTTATAA
>DATDZK010000046.1:0-3469 GCA_035288725.1 Candidatus Nanoarchaeia archaeon
GTCTTCATGTATATCGCACCAACCATGGTAAGTGCCAATCCAAGACCTGCAAGCTGTGTCAAGAACCCTATAATAACTGCAAGACCGCCCAGAGTTTCTGCAATGCCCAGCAATAGCCAGCCTCCTTGCTTCCTTAATTTAGGAACTCCATGAATCAAGAAAACAATCCCTAATACAATATTTAAGGCTAATGAATTTTAAATGAAAAAAATAAAATCAGGTACGGGTGATGTCCAATCCTTTTTCTTTTGGCTCTTCCCTGGACGTTGGTTTCACAGAGAAATTCTGCAATTCCTTGTAGCCTTCTGCTGCCTTTTTATCAAGGGCTATTGACGATTCCCTTACATAACCCAAGATTTTCTGCAGCTCGGACAGTGCGATATTGTTACGTATCCTGTTAAGTTTTATCGGAGCCAAGTTTGCAAATGCGTCTAAAGTTATGCGCGTCAGCACATAAGCCCTCTTTGCCAGCTGCATTGAATCAATGCTCACCATAATCTCATCTTCAAGATCTGGGCGAAGCTTGCACAATGTCACTTCATAGACTCCGAGATCGCGCGCTTCTGTTCTCTTCCACTGTATTTCATGGCGATTCTGATAGCGCACTTCCTGCAGCATGCAGCTATTCTCTTTTGCAAGCGCTTCTTCAATGATCCTTCCTAAGGTGGTGCATTCTTCCAAATCCCTCATGTATTCTTTTCTCAATTCTACAACCCTCCCTATGCCTGTAGAGATGCTTGCGGCATAAACCACCAAAGTATCCAGCTCAGCCTTGTTGCTTCTTACCATTCTCCCGAAATTTTCTATTGCATGATTGCCAACTTCGCATTCTCTCTTCACTAGATCATATGCTGAAGGACCTTCTTGCTGCTTGCCTCGAACGAATCTCTTGACACATCCAACCACTCCAGGTGTGGCTTCCAACTCTTTATTGTCAAGACTACGTATCAGATGCCTTCGTGCATTGCCTATTTTCTCCACATCCTGACGGATCTCGCGCAATACCTCCATTTGCGGGAACATGCAAGGCTCAGGCAGACCCAAGACACCATATTCCTCGTTCAACTTATTCAACTCATTCACAATTGAGCCTTCTCCTTCTACACGGATGATATAGTTCTTTCCTTCTAATCTTTTTGCTATTTCTTTCGGCAATCCATTCTTACTTTGTTCAGATGCCTTCCCGTTAAGCACTTCAGTCTCACTCATCTTTTCCCCCTCCTGTTATTGCCTTTATCTTTTCCTCAAGCTTGTCCTTAGCAGTTATCACAGTGCTGTTCAAGCCGTCCATCCACATGCCTGCTTTCTTGTCTACAGGCAGATTCTTCCAGCCATACTCAAGCATAGTAATCTGCGGAGTAAGCTGAACCTGCGGATTTGCATATACTTTTGTGACTCCTGTCTTGTCCTCAAGCCTGCCAATGCGATAGGTCGCCTCTACTCCCTTCACCAGCGCGCATGTTGCCAATCCTCCAATGACAGTTATCATCCCTGAATACATCAACAACTTTCCCATGTATGCCATTTTGATCACCTCACAGATAGAAGATGCTACTTCTTAATCACCCTTTCTGCAGAAAACACGCAAATCTTCCGGATGCAGCAGGAAACATTCCGGAAAAAAGGAAAAATTCCGGAAAAATGAAAATTATTTTATTTAAAAATGGCCTCTCTATTTGGCCTAAATCTGTATTTTGCAGGCATCTAGCATGTTCTGAGCATTGAATTGCACGTCATCAGAAATGTAATCAAGCCTTGACCTGTAGAAATCTGGCTTCTCCTGGTCTGTCCCTATTATTTCCCAGGTTGCCTGGTTTCTTGCAAGGATCTCATCAAGGATTCTTTGAGCGTCAATTGCATGCTGCCAGCTCTGCGCATAATATAAAGAAGCTTCCCTGACATAAGGAGCATCACTACAGGCAAAGCCATCGCGAGTCACTCCCCTCGGACCGATCATCTTAGCCAATATCCAGTAGCGCTGCGACTCAATCATCTCCATCCTGGCTTCCAATAAGCCAACAACGTCCTGCACCTCTGGACCTTTCTTCTGCTGGACTTTGCGCTGCAATGATTCAAGGTCCTGCAGCACATCATTGACTAACTCCAAATTCACCATTGTTCCATTGAGCTTTTCCTTGTGAAAATTAATATCATACCTGTTGTCAATCTTCTTCATATCCTTAAATCCCTGCTCAAAAGTGTATTCTCCCTGGCTGCAGCCTGCCAGAAATATGGCTAATGCAATTATAACCATTACATGCCAAGATTTCATACATGCATTTCCTAAAAGAGCATTTTTATATATTTCTATTTGTGCATGCAAGCAATGAAAGACAGCCTAAAATCGATTGCAGCAGAACGAGTTGCCATACTCTTTGCTGAAGCAGAGCAGGCTTTTTCAGACCATCCTGAACGCTCTGACAGGTATGTTGAACTTGCAAGGAAGATTGCAATGAAAGCAAGGATAAGCATTCCAAGGCAGTTCAAAAGGAGATATTGCCCATATTGCCATCATTACTGGCTTCCTGGAAAGACTGTGAGGATAAGAACGCACAAAGGGAGGGTGATTTATACCTGCCTGCTGTGCAAGAAGCATAGAAGGTTTATTGTGAAAAGATGATCACTTTATTTTCAAGAATGGCCAGAGAGAAAACTGCCTTGCTGCTGGCCCTGCAATCACAATCCTTGAACGTCTCTTCTTTCCGTGCATCTCCTGGTACAATGGCCACCATTCCTTCTTGACCCATTCCTTCTCGAATTTCAATGCATACCCAAATCCGCGCTTCCTCAGCTCCTTGTTGACAATGCCTCCTTTATGCGGATGGGAAAACTGCCTTGGGAGATGGGAATGAAAACCGTGAGAATAATGAACTATCTCATGCGCTATTGTCAGCTTTACAACCTCTTCCGGCACCCTTGGATCCTTGAAAAGCTTGTTAACTGCTATTTCTGCCTTGCTGTTCTTTTTTGAAATATGGCCAAACTTGTTCTTCCAGCTGCCTTTCCAGCGGACGGAGATATCTTTCCTCTCCACATCTGGAAAAAACAGCTGCCAGATTTGATCAAAGCGGTTATTCAGCCAGGCATCGTCACGCATTTTCTAATGCAAATAATCCTTATTTAAAATAATTTCCTTTTGCCAGTTTCTTGCACAATCTTTTTATATAAACATGCTCATGCTATTCGCCATGCGACAAAAAATAAGGGGTGTCAAGGCTTTCATTGACAGCCTGCGGTTCAGGGGAATCTTCTTGTTCTGGTTCTTCATGATCCTCACTTTCGGGGTTGTCTTCTACGCTACAGACACAACCACGCATATACTTGCTTACACAAAAGATGAGGTTGCGCGCGTAGGCCTGTTTGACAGCATTTACTTCAGCTTTGTCACTGCAGCAACCATAGGATATGGGGACATCACCCCTGTCGGCATCGGGAAGATCCTTGCAGTTATTGAAGGAATGCTTGGCAT
>DATDZK010000047.1:0-4268 GCA_035288725.1 Candidatus Nanoarchaeia archaeon
TGTTCCATAGTTAGGGGCATAGCTCACCAAGATATTTCTTTTCTTGCATGCTTCTAAGTCAATATGGTCATATCCTGTGGAGCGGGTTGTGATAAATTTTAGTTGTGGCAATGCTTCCAGGATATCAGGAGTTAATCGTGACTGCACTACTGTGGATATGATGTCTGCATTTAGTGCATGATGTATATTCCCTTTGCTTAAAGGCTCTTGAATAAATGAGATGTCAATGCCAGGAAGGTGTTCCCTGAAGTACGCTTCTGATACGTCATCCGCTTCAAAGAAAACAGCTTTCATTGGTTCAGAAGCCTTTCATGTGTTTTAAATAATTTGTGAACTGCTTAGACCAGCTTGACCAAAACATTTAAGAAAGCCCATCTCAGCCATCTTTCCCTTATGAAGTCGCAGAAGCTTTCAGTGATTATCCCCATATACAACGAAGCCAGGACCTTGAAGGAGTTATTGCGCAGGGTAGAGGCAGTCAAGCTTCCTGGCAGCATGAAAATGGAGATCATTCTTGTGGATGATTTCTCTAAAGACGGCTCGCGTGAGCTAATTGAAAAGCTGCCAAACAAGTATGTGAAGCGCCTCCAGCCAAGAAACATGGGCAAGGGAGCTGCATTGAAGGCAGGCATTGCATTGGCAACAGGGGACTACATTATTTTCCAGGATTCTGATCTTGAGTATGATCCAAATGATTATCCTTCACTGCTGAAGCCTATTTTGGAAGGCAGGGCAGATGTAGTATGGGGCACGCGTTTTGAGGGAAAGACATTTTCCTATTATCGCAAGAAAGAAACAAAGGCTTACCTGCACCATTGGATCGGCAACAAAATCCTGACTATCACGTTTAATGTGTGCTACGGCGTAAGATTGACAGATGCAGAGCCATGCTATAAGATGTACAAAGCCCATATTCTAAAGTCCATTCCTGTGAAGGCAGACAGGTTTGAGTATGATATTGAACTGATGTGCAGGACTGTGAAGCTAGGCTGGCGTGTTGCGCAGGTTCCTATTCAGTACAGCCCAAGAAGCTTTGAGGAAGGCAAGAAGATAAAGTGGACTGATGGCATCATCGCAGTCTGGACAATGCTGAAATTCAGGTTCAGGAACTAGACAAGGCTTTTTTGTGCATGCACTTCTTTTGCCCATTCCATGAACCTCTGGATTCCGGTGCGCAAGTCAACTTTAGGCTCATAATTGACTTTGATTTTTGTCTTTGTCAAGTCAGGGCATCTCCTGTGCGGGTCTGCTTTTCCATCATATGCATCTCCCATTGTCTCTCTTGGAATGTTTTGGATCTGGCACCCGTATAGTTCAGCAATTATCTGCGCTATTCCGCCAATGCTTATCTCAGGCTTGTCTGCTCCGACATTGAAGACTTCCCCATTGTGGTCAGAAAGCAGCACCTTGAAGAATGCAGTGATCGCATCGCTTATGTAGCAGAACGTCCTTGTCTGGTTTCCAGTTCCGTACACAGGCAATGGCTTTCCAGAAAAATAATGCGTTGCGAAATTAGGCATAACCCTGAAGTCGTCCAGCCTCATTCCAGGCCCGTAAATGTTGAATGGCCTTACAATTTTCACAGGAACATTAAACGCCTCGAAATAGGCAATGCAGTATGTCTCTCCCAGGCGTTTAGATTCGTCATAGTTAGACCTTGGCCCGATGCTGCTCACATTGCCCCTGTATGTTTCAGGCGTAGGAATGAATTCAGGATAAGGATCTCCATAAATCTCGCTGCTGCTGAAGAACATGAAGCTTTCTGCCTGCTTTTCCTTTGCAATCTCAAGCATGTTTCTTGTTCCTAAGGAGGCAACGTCAATTGTCTGTATTTTGTAGTCCCTGTAGAATTTAGGTGATGCAATTCCAGCTGCATGCAGGATGAAGTGCACAGGCTCATCTATTTTTATCTGCTCGCGAATGTCATGCTTAATAGCCTTGAAGTTAGGCCCTTCAGGAATTCTGTATCTCACTCCTGTAACAAAATTGTCAATGCTTATTACCCTGCAAGGCTCTTTCAGCACATGTTTATTCAAGTAATCAATAGTCCCAATGAAGTAATTTCCCAGGAATCCTGCTCCTCCAGTAATCAAGAAAGTTTTCCCGTTTAGCCTGGAAGCAATGTCCTTAATAGACTCTGCAATGTTCTTCAGGTCATCTTCAATTATTCTGCTCATGTTTCACTTCGATGGCTCTATAACTTTGAAAGGGAGGGTGTGCGGCTTCTCCTTGGCGTAATGATGATCCTTGTCCCTTTTTCTTGGATTCAGGTTGAGGATTACTGTGTTCTGCTCCAAGGTTTTCATTGCATGTGCAACCATGCTTGGCGTATAGGCAATGTCCCCCTGCTTTACAATCTGCTTCTGCACTTCCCCATCCTTCTCTGCTTCCCCTTTATCATTGACCTTCAGCTTTACAGCATAGGTCTCATAGCTGCCTGCAACGCAGTACACAAACTGGTTCAATCCGTCAGGATGGTAATGATTGGCCCTTACATCTCCTGCATTCTTGAACTCAATGTATGCAACCTCAACAAATGTGTCGTCAGGAACGCCTTCTGGCGCTTCCTTCAGCTTGAATCCAGAGCCATCCTCCTTTAGTTTCAGGAAATTGATGATCTGCCCTCTTTGGTCCTCAAAATCAGCTTTAGGCTGGAAGATTACTTCAAGGTATTTTTGAGTCATGGTGTTGTTTTCCTTAAAAAATGTTATAAATGTTTCTGTTAGCATGCAAAACTTGATTTAAAAGAGTTAAGGACGAGAGAATTTACCACTTAAAAGAGGGTGCAACAGAAAGATTTAAAAATGAGCGGGAATGATGAGCAAACATGTACGAATCTACTCGGGCGCCGCACACCATCCAGTTCTATTACAAGCCAAAAGAGCCTGTATCACTGGACAGCATTGTAGGGGTTACTGAAGGAAAATGTTTCAGGAACTGGCTGGCAAATGAAGACTTGGATATCATGCAGCGGGAGTGGGGTGATGAAAGTAATCCTCAGCAAGGAACCGTCAAGTTCGTAAATCCAAATGCAAGGTCAGACGAGCGCGGCTTACTCTGCCTGTACGACACTTCTCAGGTTGAAAAAGGCATTGTAAGATTTGTATTCACAGATTTTGCAACATATGTAGCTGCAAGCAGGACATCAGAAAAAGGATTTGGAATGAGCCCTCTAGTGTACAATGCAATGCGTGTTGGAGCTGTAGGCGCAGCTATTTATTCTCTTGAAGGGGATGTCTTTGTCCATAAGCGCCCGGCAAATGCAGCACATGTAGCAGATAAAAGAGACGCCTCAACAGCAGGGCTGATATTTGCTCGTCAGGCAGAAGCAGGAAAGCTCAGGTTTATTGTTCCATTCCAGGAAAAGCTGAGAAGGGAATGGAATCTTACTAATGAAGAGCTGGAGAAGCTTGCGCATGGTGCAGACGGCTACTCAATCAAGCTAACCTCAATCCACAGCTCAGCAGCTCCTGATTTGAGCGGAATGGTTGATGCAGTAATCCGTCTTCCACTGGAAACAGAAGAGCTGAAGAGAAAGGCAAGTCCCGCTTACCTGCACGAGATTCATGTTGTCCAGCAGCAAGCATTGCCTACATATATTGTGGAGCATTTTCTTCACCCTTCGCACCCTTCAGACTGGCTGATTCCTGACGGTCTTGCAGTGCTGGCATCAAGCTTGCCATATGAGCAGTTCGTGGAAGTTGTAAATTATATCAATTCAGCACAGGCTGTGCGGTCTGACATACAACCATCACAGTGCCATCCACCAATCAGTTTTGGAGAATTGCAGCAGTCCTCCTTTGTGGTGAAGAGGAGTTTGTAATATGACAGTCATCATCAAGCATGCATATGATAGAGGAACAACATTGGATGATCTGACATTTTATTTCTCCAACGAATTAGTTGTGCCTCCTGACTATTCTCAGGTAGATCAAAGAAAAATAGACTGGGCTACAGAAAGTGTTGAAGAATTAAGAAAGGAAGGAAAACTAACCGACAACCCAATTTTGGCATTGAGGCATTTTGAACAGCAAGGGAAAGAAATATATCTCGCCAAGTCAACATTTGCAACATATAAAAAATATAACCTATTGGTGGATAAAGAGAAAGCAATGAACCCTCAAGGAAGTTACGATATGCTTTCATCACAAGTTGAACTCGAAACTGCCGACAATCATCTAGTCTTAGGCTTTCGTGGTGATGGGAAGCCAAAAGCTTTGGAACACTTGACCAACCGCTATCTCTGTGTAGCTGGTTTCAACAATTAT
>DATDZK010000048.1:0-8922 GCA_035288725.1 Candidatus Nanoarchaeia archaeon
GGATGAAGAATTTATTTTTATGGATTTTGAAGATGCAGCATTGAATGGCATAAAATTAAATGATATTGTAGAAACAATTAATCTTCATGATGAGTATTACAAAAAAAAGCCAAGATATTTGTTTTTTGATGAGATACAGGGTGTTGATAATTGGGACAAGGCTATAAGAACTCTTTTTGAAACAAAAAAATATGTTATTTTTCTATCAGGATCTTCATCTAAGGTTTTGAGCAAAGAAATCTCTACTTCTCTGAGAGGAAGAGCTATTCCAAATTCAATCCTGCCGCTTTCATTTAAGGAATTTCTTAATTTCAGGAAATTTGAGCTTAAAGACTTTTATTCTTCTTCTGAAGAAAACAAAATTAAAAATTATCTCAGGGAATATTTAAAATATGGCGGGTTCCCCAATATTGTCATTGAAAAGGAAATTGCTGAAAGATTTTTCAAAGAGTATGTTGATTTGGTTGTATTTAGAGACGTTATAGAGAGGCATAAAATTAAAAATGTTTTCATAATAAAGTTTTTAATAAAAAGCATGATTTCTTCATTTGCAAAAGAGTTTTCAATACATAACATTTTTAATACATTAAAATCTCAAAATATAAAAGTTAGCAAAAAAACCTTATATGAATATGCCTTATATTTAGAGGAGGCTTTTTTTTCATTCTTTTTAAAAAAATTTTCTTATTCAATGAAAAGAACAGAGCTTTCTATACCTAAGATTTTTATAAATGATGCAGGACTGGTAAATTTTTCTTCGATGAATTTTTCAGAAAATCTTGGGAAAATTATGGAAAATACAGTTTTTTTAGAGCTTTTAAGAAAAGAGAAGGAGATATTTTATTTTAAGGCGGCAACAAAAGAAGAAGCTGATTTTGTTATTAAAGAAGGAAAAAAAGTAAAGCACGTTTTCCAGGTTTGTTATGATCTTTCTGAACATGAAGTTAGGAAAAGAGAAATTAATTCTTTGATTAAAGCAGGCAAAGAACTGAAATGCAACAATCTATTTATAATAACATGGGATTATGAAGCAGAAGAAAAAATAAAAAATAAGAAGATTAGGTTCATTCCCGTCTGGAAATGGTTATTGCAGGAAAATATATGAAGAAAGACTGCAGGGGATAAATGAGGATGATCTGTTAAAGCTTTGTCAGATCCTTTACCAATTGAGCCAATAACACCTCAGTCTCATTTAACTTAACAATGCTGACTCACGCTAAAGTTTATATATCTTTATTCTTCCTTTCTTGCATGCAAAAGAGGTTATTGTTTTTCACTAGTTTGTTCTTTCTTCTTGCTGCATTCCCTGCACTTGGCATCGGATTGAGCCCTGCTACTATCAATATCCCGTATGCTCCAGGAGCAGCTGAGGAATTTTCTTTTTTTGTGCTTAATACGCGCGGAGACGAGATCCAGGCAAACATCTATGCAAGCGGCGAATACGCATCATTCATCACTTTCTTTGAGATGATTGTGCGCATTGAAGGCGGGCAGATGCGCGAAATCTTTGCCACTGCCAGGTTTCCTGATACTCCCCTGACTCCAGGGCCGCAGCATGTCAAGATTGGAGTCATTGAGGAGTCGCTTGACACTTCACAGGTGCAGGGAGTAATACCAAAAGTCGGAGTCGAGACTAAAGTAAAGTTTGACGTGCCTTATCCTGGAAAGTACATCCAGTTTCGCCTGGAGGTTTCACCAGTCAACACAGGCGAGCGCCTGCCAGTCGCTTTATTTATCAAGAGCTATGGCAGGGAGGTCATCGAACATTTGAGAGGGACCATAACACTCGGCACCCAGGAACGCGCCTATGAAACCATTCCTGTTTCACTTGCCAGCATTTTGCCGCATGAAGAAAGGACTTTCAGCACATCTGTTGCCACAGACATATTCCCGCCAGGAGATTATTTCGCATCCGGGACATTTACCTATGATGGCTTGCAGGGATTTGCAGAAACAGACTTCAGGATAGGCACATTGTATGTAAACCTGACAAACTATACGCGCATATTCGAGCGCGGAACTGTCGCGCCATTGGACCTGCACATTGCAAGCAGGTGGAACAAGAATATAGATGATGTATATGCCACAATTGACATTATGCAGGATGGAAGAGGCGTTGCGCAGCTTCGCACTCCAAGCGTTAGCCTTGGTCCGTGGGAGACTGCCATGCTGAAAACCTACTGGGATACTGGCGGCAGAAGCAAGGGAGACTACCAGGCGCGCATAACGCTGAATTATGCCCAGACTTCATCCACCTTCGACGGGACATTTATTGTGTACGAAAAAATAAAGATTGACACCACATACATTTTGATAGGGATTATTGCATTCATTGTCATTGTTGATGCACTATGGTTCTTGCGAAAAAGGAAATCAAGAAGTTCATAGCGCTGTGCATAATCGCAGCAGCTATCGCAATAGGCAGCACGCTCGCAATATACAATTTCAGGTACACTACAGAGGAAATTCCATTTGATGCTACAGCAGGAGATTACATAGGAATCAATGCTGACACTGACATGCTTCATTTCGGAACAGGCTATCCAAGAAGCACGCTTGAAAGGGAGCTTAGATTCAAGGCAGATGCATGGACTGAGGTGCGCATAAGCTCTACGCTTCCCTTTGCTTATGCAGGCGTGCCAACATTCGTGCTTGCTCCTGGAGAAGAGCGTTTTGTCAAGGTGTTTGTGTCCCTTCCAGAAAGCAAGCTTGGGGCATACACAGGCAAGTTTATTATTCGCCAGCGCGAGGTAGAACAGTGAACCGCTCGAAAAATATATTTGCTGCACTGCTTGTGCTGATAATATTGTTCTCCCTGTATGGGACATACCAGGTTTTGCGCATGCCTGCTGGACTGACTGGAAAGGCAGCAAGCAGCCAGTCTGGAGGAAAGATAAATCTTACCCTGGAATACGGCAATGATGTGTTCCCCCCAAACATTACCATCCATCAGCCAAGCGGAATAGTCACTACAAGGAATGATATTGTGATTAACGTGACATTTAACGATACCCAGATAATTGACAAATGCTGGTTTAATGCCACAACTTCTTTAGGCGTTCTTGAAGGCTTGGCTATCAATTATATCAATTGCTATAACACCCTTCATAGTCTTGATGTCGGCAGCGATGATACATTTGTTTTATTTGCATTTGCCAATGACACTGCAGGGAACAGGAATGTCAGCAATTCCACATTTTCTGTTGACACAACCGGAACTGGCGGAGGAGGAACTGGAGGTGGGGGCGGTGGAGGAGGAGGCGGAGGAGGAGGCGGAAGCGCAAGCGCAGCAGTTCCTTTGCTGATTGAGCCTGCGAGCATCAAGCTCAAGGTTCCAATATCCAAAGTTGTTGGCGGGACAATTACTGTCACCAACAATGGGCTGTCTCCGACAAAGATATATGTGCAGGCTGAAGGGATAGAAAAACAACTGCAAGTGCTTGATCCAAACTTTGTGCTGAAGCCAAAGAGCCTGTACAAAGTGAAGTTTGAGGTAATGATCCTGCAAGAAGGGATATACACTGGAAAGCTGATATTTACCACAGGCAACAAGCGCAATGAAGTTCCTGTGCTGCTTGAGGCTGAGAGCGTTGACAAGCACTTTGACATCAGCCTTGACATTCCTGCGAGGCAGAGGAATATATTCCAGAACCAGGACATCAGCGCAGACATTGCTATCTTCAATCTCAGGAAAGAGATGACTACAGTAACTGTTGCATACACTGTCAGAGACTTCAATAACAAGATAATTGCTGAAGCACAGGAAGACATATCGCTTGAAGACCAGATTTCATTTACCAAGACAATTGACCTGCCTGATTTGCTTGCTCCCGGGGACTATGTTTATGCAGCGCAACTTTATGACAAGGGAGATGTTGCATCTGCAAGCGAGACTTTTGCAATAGCCTTAGTTTCGCCTGTGCTGGAGCAGCCTGTTGAGCTTAAGAAGCCAAGCAAGCTTGTAGTATGGATTTTCATACTTGTTGTACTTGTTACAGGGGCATGGACATGGATTGAGTACAAGAAATTCCACAAGCTAAACAGGCTTTCTGATCTGCCCAGATATGAGAAGGAACTGAAGCAGGCAGGAGTGTCCTCTTCGCTTCTGAGGAAGGCTGTGGCACTTGCAAAGCAGGCAAGGGAAGCAGGATATTCTGATAGTGACATCAGAAAGCAGCTTGACGAGGCTGATTGGCCAAAGCATGCAATTAAATACGTGATTGAAAAGTCAAGAGAATGAATGTTATAATTACAGCTTCAGGCTCACTACCTTGGAGACGCTGTTTTCCTGCATAGCCACGCCGTAAATGCGCTTTGCCTCTGTGATGACTGTGTCGTTGTGCGAGATAACCACATACTGGGCATTCTGGGAATATTTTCCAATCAGCTTTGAGAGAAGGTCTGAATTTTCCTTGTCAAGCGCAGCGTCTATTTCGTCCAGCAGGTAGAACGAGGCAGGCTGATGCTCTTGTATTGCAAAGATGAATGCAAGCGCAACCAATGTTTTTTCCCCGCCTGACATTGAGCGGATGTCCAGATACTTATTGCCCTGCATCTTTAGCCTGATTTCAATCCCGCCTGCCAATGGCTCTTCCTTATTTTCCAGCTCCAGGAATGCCTGGCCCTTGGTTGAAAGAGAAATAAATATATTCTCGAAATTCTTGGCAACTTCCCTGAACGTTTTCATGAAGATGTGCTTCTTTTTTGACTCAATTTCCTGCATCATCTTCAGCACATCTTCCTTCTCCACCTTGAGCTTTTCCGCTTTCTGCAGCAGCTCTTCATACTCCTTTTCTATGCTTTCATATATCTCCAGTGCGCGCAGGTTGACATTGCCCATCTGCTGCATGAGGTGCTCGAATTTCCTTATTTCTGACTTCAGCTCCTCTTCGCTTATGCTCTTGCGCAGCTGCACGCCCTGGTAAGGCTCGAATTCCTGCTTGACTGCCTCCAGTTCAGCAACTATCTTGGCACGGGTAATATTTGCGTTGTTAATCTTGTTCTCGACTTCCCGCAGCTTTGACTGCTCGCTGCCTGCTGCTGCCTCCCTCTTTGCAATCTCCTCTGCGAGCTTATTGCGCTGGACGAAAAGATTCTTGAAGTCTTTCTGGAAGATGCTTTCCTGCTGGATCTTTTCCTTCAGCATGGCTGAGTTTTCCCTGAGCTCCTTTTCCAGGTCCTGCCTCTCCTGCAAGAATTGTTCATATTCCCTCTCGTGCTGCCTGATAATGGCAATGGTCTTCTCCTTTTCTGGAAGATATATGCTTGCCAGCTGCACTTCAATATTCTTCACTTCTGTCTTCAGCTGGATAACCTGCTCGCGCGCCTGCGATTTTGAGTCTTCCAGTTTCCTGAGATTTTCCGCGATTTCAGGATTGCTCAGATCCTTCATGCTTTGGCGGAACTTGTCTCGCTCCTTCTTCAACTTATCATAAGATTCCTGCTGCTGTAGTATCCTGCTTTCCCATTGCTTAACTTCCTTGAAGATGTCTAGCTTGGCTATTGATTTTATCTGGTCCTCATATTCCTCGCGGTTGAGCACGTCTGAGGTTCTTTCAATCTTGACAATCTCCGCTTCCATGTCTGCTTTCTTTTCTCTTAGCGCTGTTATGCCATTCTCCTGCTGCAACCTTTTCTTTTCAAGATGGTCAATTAGCTTGTGCTGCTGCGTTATCTCATCTTCAAGATGATTTATTTTCTCATTGATGTCCTTTTCCTTGAATGATGAGCCATGCCTTGCCTTGCGGTAGCCTCCGATAATCGCGCCTGATGTCTCGAACAAGTCTCCCTCAAGCGTTACCATGCGGGCCCTTCCTATGCCGAGGCGGCGCGCTGCTTCAACATCATCCACGACCAATGTGGAAGCGAAGATGTAGGAGAATGCACCCTTGTACTTTGGATCAAATCTTATCAGGTCAAGCGCGTTTGCAATTATGCCGCTACCTGCAATGCCTGCCTTTGGCACTGGCTTGATTGTGTTGAGAGGAAGGAAGATGCATGTTCCAAGCTTTCCTTCCTTCAGGATTTTAATGCAGTCTGCTGCTGTCTTGTCTGTGTCTACAATTATAGACTTGATGCGCGCGCCTGCTGCAACCTCCAAGGCCAGGGTGTATTTAGGATCTATCTCGCCTAATGCTGTTACCAGTCCAAATACTCCTGGCTTCTTCATGCTTAATATTTTCTTCAGAGCAATATCAGAAGCAACAATCTCATGGTACGAGGCAGTCTTTGCCTGCAGCTTGTAAAGCTCTGTGTTCTTCTCATTGACGGTTACGCGCGCCCTGTTAAGCTGCACAGCCAGTGCTGCATCCTCGTTAAGAGATCTTTGCAGCTCCTCAAGTGTTTTTTTAAGTGCCTGCTTCAATGCCTTCAGGTCTGTAGTATCCTCGAATTTCTGAATTTCTCCAAGCTTGTCTTCAAGCGCCTTGATCTGCGCATCATACTGGAACTTTTTCTGCAGCGCTGAATTGTAGCTATGCTGCATCTCCTGCAATTCTGCCTGCAGCTGCTCCAGCTCCTGCTCGCGCCTGCTTAGCTCTGTTGCGTCGCCAAGGTGGTGCCTTCCGCGGAATTGCTTAATCTCTTCTGCTAGACTGGCAGATTTTTTCTCAAGGTGCTGGACTTTTGACTCAATTTCCTTCTTGCTTGTCTCCAGCATGGCCATTGTGCGGTCAGTGTCCTTGCTTGATACGTGGAGCTGCTTGCTTCTTTCCTGCAAGCGCGAAAGCTCATGCTGGACAGTGTTCATGCGCTCTGATTTTCTTGCAGCAGTTGTCTTCAATTCCTCAATTTCCTTCTGCAGCCTGACAACTTCCACTTCGCCCTTTTCCTCAATGTCCTTGTTAAGTTTCTGGATCTCCTGCTTCTTGCTGTCAATCTCTGCCTTGATGTCATTTATTTTCTTGCTGATCTTGCCAGCTTCATCATTATAGGACTGCAGGCGCTTGTCCACTTCTTCCTGCTTTGCTTCCTTGTCCTTGAGATGATTATGCAGGACTGTTGCCTTGCTGCTCTTGATGTTCTTCTCCAGCTCCCTGTATTTCAGTGCCTGGTCCCTGTCTTTTTTCAGCTCCTTGAGGTAAGTGCGGCGCTCTGTCAGGATAATTTCTGCCTCGTTAAGCTTGGAGTCTACTTTGCCGAGCTCTGATAGCGCCTTGCTTTTCTTGTCCTCGTAGATTGAGATTCCTGCAATGTCCTCGATAACCTGCCTGCGCTCCTCAGGCTTTATTTCTGCGAGCTTTACTATGTCTCCCTGCAGGACTATGTTGTGGCCGTCTGGGTCAACGTTTGCATGGGAAAGCAAGTCAAGGACCTGCTGGCGCGTTGCTGTGTCGTTGTTGATCTTGTATACAGAGTTTCCGTTCTGCTTAATGACCCTTGAGACCTTGATATCCCTGTGGTCAAGGGGAAATTCCTTTTTTTCATTGTCAAAGAAGATGGATACTTCAGCTTCCTTCATAGGAGCCCCTTTCTTGCCGCCGTTGAAGATCAGATTTGCAGCCTTTTCTGCGCGCATGGTCTTCGGGGAGAGAGAGCCCAGGACGAATACAATAGCGTCTGCAAGGTTTGTTTTTCCAGAGCCGTTGGCGCCTATGAAGCAGTTGAAATCGTTGCCGAACTCCAATGTTGTCGGCTTGGCAAAGGACTTGAAGCCGTCAAGATAGAGCTTTGTTATGTATGTCATCGTTGCGCTGTTTTGCGGGTTTTGTATTTATAAACATTGTTAGGTAGGTTTTTTTCACTTGGGAATAGAAAAGAATCTTTTGTTTCCTTTGTTTTTTTCTGAAACATTCTGAGAAACTTGTTGTTAGCGGAAAAAAAGAAAAATATGTGCAAGAATAATTGACTTTTATTTGCGTCATATGATTTCTTAAAATAAGTTTACTTAAAGGTTTAGCATAAAAACAATTGTTTTTTTTTAAAAACATAACGCTTATAAAGTGAAAAAACAATAACAGTCCCATGCATGAGATGAAGTTTATGAAGTTCGTAGAATTTTTCTTAGTCAATCCTTATAAAGAGGTCTATATTAGGGAGCTGGCAAAGAAACTGAAAATAAGCCCATTTGCAACAAAAAAATATGCTGATGTTCTAGTAAAAGATGGGCTGATTTTAGATGAAAAAAGAGCAAATCTGAGGTATCTGAAGGCAAACATGACAAACCTCTTTTTCAAGCACATAAAAATTTCTTACAACATTAGGAAGATATTAAAGTCGGGTTTAGTTGAATATCTAAAGGAAAACCTTGCAAACGTAAGCTCGATTACATTGTTTGGCTCTCTTGCCAAGGGGGAAGACGAGGAGCGGAGCGACATTGACATCTTGATTATAGGGAAACAAAAACATTTGGAACTGGATGTGTTTAGAAGCAGACTAGACAAAGAGATTACCATTCATTTTTTCAGTTGGAGCGAATGGAATGGTAAATTCAAGGAAGACCATCCTTTTTACTATGAAGTAATAAGCCATGGCATTCCTTTATATGGAGAATTGCCTTTGTTAAAATGAGAATAACCAATACAGAAGACTGCTTTAGGTTTAGACTTCTGAGAAAAATCAAGCCAGATGGAGGAAAATCTAAAAGATCGTTAGATCTCGCAAAAAGCAGACTAAAAAGGGCGAATGAGGCATTGAAGCTAAATATTTTTGATTTTGTTGTCCTGGAAGCCTATATGTCCATGTTTCATGCTGCGAGAGCCCTGCTTTACAGGGACGGGATACAAGAAAAAAGCCACTATGCAATTTCAGTATATCTGAAGGAAAAGTATCCAGATAAAATCCCCCTGCCTGTAATAAATCTTCTGGAAATTCATAGAACAGAAAGGCATGAGGCGATGTATGGCCTGGAATATCAGCCTGGGAAAAATGATGCTGAGATCGCCTTAAAAGATGCTGAAGTATTCATAAACGAAGTAAAAAAGA
>DATDZK010000049.1:0-3534 GCA_035288725.1 Candidatus Nanoarchaeia archaeon
CTTACCAGAAGAAATTTCTCTGCCATATGCAGTAATAGAAAAATCAGGGCTTATAAAAGCTTGGCTATGACTGCGAATGAAATTGAAGCTATGGATTATAAACCCAGACCACATGATCCTTGCCAAAGACTTTAATCTTTAGATCCTGGCTCACCAAAGTGTCAGTATAAACCCCGTCAACTGTGTATTTCCTGATGTCTTTCTGGTAGCGCGTGCTTGCTGGTATCCAGATCTTCTTTCCCTGCTGAAATCTTTTGGCATAGTTATTCTCAACAAGGCGGATATTGCTCTCTACAGTCCTGAATACATCGCTGTGGAGCTTTCCAACAAGCTGGTGAGGAACAATTACATTCGTGTTTCCTCTAGCCAAAATGACTCCTTCCTGCAAGTCCTGCACGCTCAACACCAAAGGCGCTTTTGTCTGGTAATTGGCATTTGGCCCGCGCACTGCTTCTCCAACAACAGAGGCAATGCCCAGGTTAATAAGCAATGAAAAGACAATAATAATTACAGCAATCCACAAAGCAAGATTGTCATCGTGATGGACCACCTCGAAACACCTTAAAAGAACACGAATAAAACAGTTATAAACCTATCGCATTTGCTGCTATTCGCTAAGTATTTAAAGAAAAAAAGTAAAATCAAATGCATGAAAAACGTGCAGATAGTTTTCATTTTTCTGGGATTGATATTCTTAACGGCATGCACAACAAATATTGAAGAAACACTGAAATCAAAACCCATAATAAATTCACCTGCAGAAGCACGCACGCAATCCACCACATGCAACAATCAAGAAGAATGCACAGGTTCTTGTGTTGCTGAATTATCCTCTGAGGAAAGGGAACAGGTTACTCATGGTGAAACTATCGCGAAAACAGGAGCCTGCACAGCAGAAAAATTAACATTGGGATGCCATGCCTTTGTACAGCAGGGGAAAGTGAGTAGTATTCTTTGTTTAGATTATTGAAAGAAACGCTTTAAGGTGATAGTATTAAGGCCTGCATCTTCCGTAAAAACTTCTGAAATGCTTCGGGCAGTGGTGAGACTAATTTCAGATATTTTCCGGTGCGTGGATGAGTGAACTGTATGCGATGTGCATGTAAATAAAGGAGTTCAGTTTTAAGTTTCTTATTCAATGAAATATTCCCGTAAACTTTGTCCCCCAAAACATGGTGGTCTTCAGCTGCCAATTGTGCCCTGATCTGGTGCATCCTTCCTGTATGCAATGTAATTTCAATCATGCTGAACATAGGGTACTCTTTCAGCACATTATAGCTTAGTCTTGCTTCCTTGCCTGAAGGATCAACAATTATCTTGGTAGAGAAATTTTCCTGCACCCGTTTCAGAGAAGAGACAAGTGTTCCATGCCTCTTTGAGAATCTTCCTGCTGTTAATGCCTGGTATGTCTTGTTTACTGTGCGCTCCTGCAATGCAGCATTCAGCATGCGGAGGAATGTTTTATTTTTTCCAATGAGGACAACACCCGAAGTTTCTCTGTCTAACCTATGTGCTAAAGAGCTTCTTCCTTCAGTATCTTTAAGATATGCCCTGACTTCAGCAATCAGGCTGTCCTCAATGCCTGTCCCTCCGTGGCTTGCCAGCCCTGCAGGCTTGTCCACAGCAAGCAAATCAGCATCTTCATACAGAACAGTGAATCTCTGCTTAAATGCGCTAGGCTTCTGGGACAACAGATATTTTTCTGCTGGAAAAGAAAAGATTATTTCATCGCCTTCTTTCAGCCTGTAATCCTGCCTGGCTTTCTTTCCATTGACCTTAATATCTCCTTTCCTAATGCTTTGAAAAATGAAGTTCAATGGCGCTCTCGGCAAGCTTCTCCGGATAAATTTGTCTAAACGTAATCTTTCATCATCAGCAGAAACTTTCATGTCACTAAAGGGAAAAGAAGGAGTTTTTTAATCTGCCTATAGCAAATGCGGAATCGCATCAGCAGGAATGACAACCTTCCATCTTTCAGCAAAAGCATTAAGGTGCCTGGCAATTATAGCCTGCTGCTCTACCGTAGAGGCATATGAATTAACAGGAATCAGTTGGCGCTTATCTGGCAATTCTAGAGTGTAATCAGCAATTTCAAGAATGGGTGCACAGGAAAAACTTTCAGAGAATGGAAAAGCAATTCTCGATAAAAGAGAATTTTTTCTTTGTTCAACAAGGGAATAAAATGAAGAAACTCCAAAAGGGAACTTGCAAGGATGGTCTATAGAATAATTAGAATATTCTCTTAAAATCTTCCCTTGATATGTTGGCTGAAGTTCCATAGCAATAGCATCCAAGGTTGATTCTAAATCCTTTCTTTGCTCAGTGACATCAAGTTCAGGGCTAGACATCTCACAAACAGGCTTTCCAGGCTCAAAATCATCATTCATCCCAATGCCACCTACCTCAAGAGAATCTAAATCTACACCTTCATCTTTATCTTTGCTCATACTGCACCAAAAGATATCTTGATTCTTAAGACTTATGAACCATTTCCTAATAATAACCACAATCAGACAAGAAGAGCATAAACTTAATAAAAAGAACCAAAAAGAACAGACAGATGAATGACTACGTAAAGAGAGCGGTCTTTAGGATTATTCAGGATCTAGGTTATACTGAAGACCAGATAACCTTCATTGGAAAAATACTTTCACTAGAAGATGAACAAACACTTGTAGAAGTTGTCCAAGCAGCACTTCAAGACAGAGAAAGTGATGGAAAGGAAGCAGACTTGACTATAAATAAACCGCGAGAAGCGCGCCTAAAAGTAGAATTAAGAAAAAAAGTATGCAATTCACCAACTACACTCACTCAATTGCTCCGTGATGCCCTCTGTAGAAGGGGATTAAAACCAGGAGATGGCTACAGCCTTGAAGAAAAAGGAGCATGCAAGTATGAACTTAGATTAAATTACGAATTAATCGATTCACCTAAACCACTCTTAGTAACAGTCACTTTTGAGCCAACAAACAATACTTCTCCAAGTCCTTGGCCTTAAATATCTCTAAAAAATAGTCCTATGTACAAATGCGCGGTGTAACACGTGTCAAAAAAGCAAAGGAAAGATATGTTCAATAAGCTCGGCATCCTCTTCATCAAAGCTGCCTTTGGCATGGCTTTCTGCATAGAACACAGCTACTAATCTTTTTTCAGGATCATAAACAGGAAGTGCCATTTCCGATTGGGTCTTCTCGTCGCAGATAATCCTCTCCTTATAGTGCTTCGCATCTGCCACAATCACAGCCTTTCCAGTTTTGGCAGCCTTTCCGCAAATCCCATGGTATCCAATCTTGGCGCAGACAACCTTTCCCTGATAAGGCCCTACTTCCATCTCAGGCTCTTCGCAAAAGTAGAACCCGCACCCATTGAAATAAGGTATCTGTTCATGCAGCGCAGCTACCAAAGTAGCCATTTTAGGAACCAACTGATCAGCACCATGCAGCTGTGCAAGAAATCTGGCCTCAGCTCTTTTATACAACCCCTCTTTGTGCATAGGAAAGAATGTGAAAGTAGATATTTAAGCATTTCTGTGAT